>JAAZNR010000414.1 GCA_012798155.1 Thermogutta sp.
ACGACGTTGCGGTCCCTTGGCATTACCCTTGGGTGCTTTTCACGGTAACGATTCCCGTCGGCCTGTTGCTATTGGGTGCCTTGGGCGTCTGGGGAGCCTTCCCGCGGCGCGCCGGTCTCTCGACGTCGGTTGAAGCAAGGCTGGTCCGCTGGAACTTCCCCCACCTCTTCCCGCGGCGCGCCGGTCTATCGAGGTCGGTTGAAGCCGCCTCGCACGAAAATATCGCAAGCAGGGAGCAGGCCTCGCCTCTTGGCCGCGGCTGGTGGCTGGTACTCGGAACGATCGTTTTCTTTCTCGTCCTGTTTTCCGCGCCGCGTGTGCCGGTTTACGACGGGGAGCGGTTGCTGTTGCCGGTGTTTCCGCTTTGGGCCGTCTTCGTGGGAATCGGGGCGAAAAGGCTCGTGGACCTCCCGATCGCCGGGTGGCAGAGCCGTCCCCCATCCCGCCGCTGGATTTGCGTCGCCGCCTTCCTTTTATTCCAGGGAATCGGAATCGCGTGGTTTCGACCGGCCTGGCTCAGCTATTACAACGCTTTGGCCGGCGGGTTGTGGGGGGCCGAACGCCTCGGCTTCGAGGTCAGCTATTGGGGAGACGGCATTTCCGAGAACCTGTTGCGGGACGTCGCCCACAGGTGCCAAGAGGGCGAAGCCGTGGGATTCGCCCCGAGTCTTGCTCCATTTCAGCCTCCTGGTCTGGTGTTTGCGTCCCCGTCGCTGGCCGAAAAGCAAGTTCGGTTGATCGGCTGGAACGGTGAAGAACCTCGCCCCAAATGGCTGGTTCTTTACCATCGGCGGGCCGATCTCAACGGATTGCCGCCGCCCCTTCTCGATCGTCCGTCCGTCGCCGAAGTCCGCAAGCAAGGCGTTTGGCTGGCCCGGGTCATCTCCCTGACCGAACCGGAATAGTCACCGCAATTGGCGTGGATCGGGGCCGGGCTGTTGACGGGCGTCCCGCGGCGGCGCATCATCATAGACGTTGTAGCCGATCCGCCGGCCCAGCGGGCTGCCGATAGGTTCGCCGTCACTTGCGATCGGCGGTCGGCCGTCGTTCCCTACCAACCCTAGTTGAAGGATCCCGCCCATGAATCGTTCCAAAGTCACCCGCCGTGATGCGTTGAAGTCGTCAGCCGCGGTCGCGGCCGCGATGGTCTTGCCCGCCCGGCTGGTCCGCGGATTCGAGGCCAACGAGAAAATCAACCTGGCCGTGATCGCGGTGGGCGGTCGCGGAGGCGCGAATTTGAACGGCGTCGCGAACGAGAACATCGCGGCGATTTGCGACGTGGATCGGCGTCCTTTGGAGAATGCGCAAAAGCGATTCCCGAAGGCCCGAGCCTATACCGATTACCGCAAGCTCTTGGATGAAGCGAAGGGATTGGATGCCGTCGTGGTCAGCACGCCGGACCACATGCACGCCCCCATTTGCCTTCCCGCCATGGAGTTGGGATTGCACTGCTACTGCGAGAAGCCGCTCACGCGTACCGTGGAAGAGGCGCGCCGCATGGCGGAAGTGGCGGCCGCCAAGAAACTTGTGACCCATATGGGAACGCCCGGGCGGGGGGGCGAGGATACCGTCCGCACCGTGGAAATCATCCGCAGCGGTGCGTTGGGCGATATCAAAGAGGTGCATTATTGGACTGATCGCCCCATTTGGCCGCAAGGCTTCGATCGACCGGAGGGTGAAGACGCCGTCCCGGCATATCTCGACTGGGAGAATTGGTTGGGCGTAGCGCAGCCTCGGCCGTACCGCGAGAAATGGCCGGAAGGCCACCCCGTCTATCAGCTCCCGCCCGAGCGGCTGCACGGCGGCCTCGTCTATCATCCCTTTGTCTGGCGGGGCTGGTGGGACTTCGGGACCGGCGCCCTGGGCGATATCGCGCCCCACATGTGGCACTCCGCCTTCTGGGGCCTGGATTTGGGCGATCCCCAGTCGGTGGATGTGGTCGAGATGTCCGGTCCGATGACGGAAATGTTTCCCCTAGCGTCGGTACTGAAGTTTACATTCCCAGCCAAGGGGTCGCGGCCGGCCGTGGATTTGTTCTGGTACGATGGCGGCAAAACGCCCTCCCCCGACCTCTTGGGCGTCGCCCAACCTCCCATCGGCGGGGCCTTGCTGGTCGGAACCAAGGCGGCGTTGGGCGTGGGGCACAAGTCGGTGGGCGACTTCGCCGACGTACCTAAGTCGCTTCGCCGCTACGATGACATGTACACCGAATGGCTTCGCGGCATCCGCGAGGGCGATCCGGACCGCCCCAGTTGCCCCTTCAGTTATGCCGGCCCGCTCACGGAGGCCTATTTGCTCGGCAACCTGGCACTGAAAATCGGCGGCAAGATCGAATGGGACGCCGAAGCACGATCCGTCAAGAATCATCCCGAACTGAATCAATACCTAAAGCCCGAGTACCGAAAAGGTTGGGCGGTATGAGTTGTTCCCCCCGTTGATGATCATGTTGATCGTCAGACCATGATCTGTTCCACGGAGCCGGTCTGATCGTCCGGGTCGGCTCCGTGGTTCCAGATCGCGTATGTCATGGCTTCGCCTTGTGCGCCGGCGGTTTTTGCAGAAAGGGACTTCCCATGCTGGAGAACTTTCGCAGGATCACATTCGGGATCGTCTTGTCGGCGGCAATCCTCGGTCTTGCACACCGGTCGCCGCCGGCCGCTTTGGCATCGGAAACGCAATCGCCCATCGCGCTTCACCCCGACAATCCCCACTACTTCCTTTGGCAGGGCAAGCCGACGGTCCTGGTCACGTCCGGCGAGCACTACGGGGCTGTGCTGAATCTAGACTTCGATTTCGCCGCGTACTTGGAAACGTTGGCCGCCGACGGCCTCAACCATACTCGCACATTCTCGGGCACCTACCGCGAGATTCCTTCGTCTTTCGGCATTACGGACAATCCGCTCGCGCCGCAACCCAACCGCTACCTCGCTCCCTGGGCGCGGAGCGATCAACCGGGGTATTTCGACGGCGGCAACAAATTCGACCTGACGCGTTGGGACGAGGCCTACTTTCGCCGCTTGCACGAATTCCTTGCCGCCGCCAAGCAGCACGGCGTCGTCGTCGAATTCAACCTGTTTTGCCCCTTCTACAATGATGACTTGTGGAAGGCGAACCCCATGAACGCCGCGAACAACGTCAACGGTATCGGCACATGTCCGCGCGAGGAGGTTTATACCCTCAAGCACGACGATCTCACGAATGTGCAACTGGCGTTCGTTCGCAAGGTCGTGCAAGAACTCAAGGATTGCGACAATCTCTACTACGAGGTCTGCAACGAGCCGTATTTCGGCGGCGTCACCGAAGAATGGCAATGGAAGGTCGCGGACGTCATCGCCGAGACGGAGCATTCCCTGGGCGTCAAGCATCTCGTTTCCATGAACATCGCGAACGGCTCCAAGAAGGTGGAACGCCTTCATCCCGCCGTCAAGATACTCAATTTCCATTATTCCTTTCCGCCGGTCGCCGTGGCCGAGAATTACCACTGGAACGTCGCGATCGGGGAAAACGAGACGGGCTTTCGGGGAAAAGACGATCTGCTGTATCGCACCGAGGGTTGGGCCTTCATGTTGGCGGGCGGAGCACTCTACAACAATCTCGATTATTCGTTCACGCCGCGCCATCCGCGCGGTGATTTGACGGAGTACTCATCCCCGGGAGGCGGCAGCCCCGCATTGCGAAAGCAGTTGGGAATCCTCAAGCGCTTTCTCGATGACATGGACTTCGTCCACATGCGGCCCGACCCTGCTCTCGTGCAGTCGGTAAGCCCCAAGCTATCGACGTATGCTCTGGTCGAGGAAGGCCGGACCTACGCCGTCTACCTGCACGCGCCGCTGCCGCACAAGCCGAAGAAGCTGTCCGATTTCCGACTTCTGAATGCCCGGGCCGTGCTGGAACTCAAGGTCCCTTCGGGTACCTACAGCGTGGTTTGGACCGACACCAAGACCGGGGAAAGGGGCCCGGAGGAGCGTGCCGTAGCCTCGTCCGGGACGCTACGGATCACCTCCCCGGAATTCGACGACGATATCGCCGTCGTTGTCAGGGCGAGCCGGCACCCTTGACCATGGTGCGGCCGGAAGGGGGCCGCATGGTCACCGGGGTACGGGGATGTCGCGGCGCGCCAGCATGACGGCCGCCGCGACGTATCCCAGCAGGCCGACGCCCAGGAGTGCGCCGTTATAGCGCCACATCAGGCGTGCGGCCTGTTCGGGCACGAGGATCAGCAACTGCGGCTCGAACGCCGAAAGAAAGGAAAAATACGCCAGCCATGCGCCGGGTTCCCACATCCGCGCGACCATCTTGATGATCGTGGCGACGATGAAGATTCCCGTTGCCAGCCAGATGGTCCGCCAGCGATTGTTATCCGCGGCGGAGAGTGCGGCCGTGATGCCCGACAGGCAAAACGTCATACAGACCAGATTTACGACACCGGGGAGGAACGCAGAATGGCTGACATCGTTAGGCGTCCCTAATACGCGCAGGCCTACGATCAATCCCAGCCAAAGGGCTCCCGTCAAGAGGCAGGCTTGACATGCCCAAACGACGGCGGGAACCCAAATCCAGTGGACGCGGCGGACGGGAACGGTTAATAAGACCTCCAACGTGCCGTTGCTGATGCCGCCGCTGACCAACTCGGAATTGCGGCCCACCGCCCAGCCCATCATCACCAGTAGCGGAACGATGTGGACGAAAAGGACGCTGATGCGCCCCATGGGCGAGGCCAGGGCCTTCAACGGAATGCCGATCGCTCGCACCGCGAAAGGCGGCAAGAAATCGAGAAGCCGAACCCAAAGGTCCATGTTGACGAGACTATTCAGCCAGACGAAAAGCCAGGCAAAACCGAAAAGGAGCAGGCTGCTAACGACAAACTGAGACCAACCGTCCCAGATCGCCTTTTTCCAAATTGCTGGGTTCATGAGTGCGCCGACGCTGCATCCCCACGGACTGGAACCGTTCGAACGGACGAAACCTTTCCTTTAATGTACGCCGGTTACATTATAGCGAGCTTGCGGTTGAAACCGTTCCGCCCCCACTACGGGAATGCCGAGTCGGTTTGGTGATCCAGTTTCGCTGCGCCGATCATTCGCGGCGGGAATGTCCCCTGCGCGGAGAGCAACTTCCCGGCTTCAGCTCGTTACGGATTCGGCCGGCTGCCTCCTCTCGTACCGCTTGGTTCGAGACCATTCTCGCGATCGCCCGTTTTTCAAAAACTACGTCCCCCGCCGTCCCCCGCCATCCGAGGTTTCCCCCCGGCCGAAATCATGCGATACTTTCAGTTGCGATACATTGAGTTATGCCTCGACGCGGGGCGCCGAGGCGCCGAAACCGGATGCGCTCCCCGGGGGTTTCGGTGTCGGGTTGAGCGTCTCGGGAAAAGCCGCGTGATCCTATGAATGCCAACGTTGTGCTCAGTCGCAGATGGATTCGGGAGGTCGATCGGCGTGCCATCGAAGAATACGGCATTCCCGGACCTGTCTTGATGGAAAACGCGGGGCGAGGGGCGGCCGACTTGCTCTGTCGCCTGGGAATCGAGGGGGCGGTCCTGATAGTGTGCGGGCGGGGCAACAACGCAGGCGACGGTTTCGTGATTGCGAGACATCTCGAACTGCGAGGGTTTCGCGCGGAAGTGCTCCTCTGTTCGGCGCCCGATCAACTCCAGGGTGATGCCCTGCTCAATTTCAGCATCATCCGCAAGTCGGAGATTCCCATCCACTTCCTCACCGACCCCAGTCTGCACCAAAACCTGCCGGAAAAACTTCGGACCGCCGATTGGATTGTCGATGCCATGTTGGGAACGGGTACGGTGGGACCGGTTCGACCGCCGTTCGACGAAGTCATCGAATGCGTCAACCAATCGGGCAAGCGAGTGCTGGCGGTGGATCTGCCGAGCGGTCTCGATTGCGACGCCGGCCCTACCACGGGAACGATCGTGCGAGCGGACGTCACCGCGACGTTTGTGGCACAGAAACCGGGTTTTCTGGTAGAGGGTGCCCGAAACTTCACGGGCGAGGTGCAGATCCTGGACATTGGAACGCCTCGGAAGCTGATCCAAGACATCTTGTGTGAGGCCGCCGCGGATGGCAGGTTCGGAAAAGATAAGCAGCCCGAATGACGGGGGGCGCCAAATGTCGCTGAATGGCCGATCTTCTTCCGAAAACGCCTCGGACGCACTTACGGTCGAGGTCACCAAAGGCGAGCGGCTCGGTCGTGCTATCGAATTGATCTGCACGCAATTTCCCGAGGAGCACCGAGAAGATCATTTCCGTTTCCTTTCGTCGCACTTGCGGAGGGCACCGCCGGGCACCAGCGGGGTGTTGCACGTCGAAAGGCAGGGGCGATTGGTCGCCGCCGTCATGTGGACTATTTATCCGGGCAAAATTGCCATCCTTTCCGTGCCCGGCATCGAGTCCGCCTCGGATCTACCCGTTGTCTCGACCCTCTGTCGTGCCGTCGTGGAAAGGTTGAGTGCAACGACAACGGAAATGATCTTCACCAGCCTCACCGAGAAACAGAGTCCGTTTGTGGAACCGCTCCAAGCTTCGGGGTTCGAATACTTGACTCGGTTGATCTACCTTGCGGCGTTGAGCAGTGATTTTCCAAAGGAGCCGCCTTCCACGCCGTATCATTTTGTCTTGCCACACCAAGTCTCCCAACTTCGCTTCACGGAGATCGTCGAGGCCACCTACCAAGGGACGCTCGATTGTCCCCAGCTTAACGGCATGCGTCAAACCAGCGACGTGCTTGCCAGTTATCGCGCTACCAGCCCTTACTCTCCGGATTTATGGTTCGCCGTGATGCACGGCGATCGGGCGGTAGGATGCCTTATTTTGGCGGACCACGCCGAGACGAACCAAATGGAGTTGGTCTACATGGGGCTGGTTCCCAGCGAGCGAGGCCAAGGTCGCGGTGCGGATGTGGTGCGACACGCCCAGTGGTTGGCGCAATGTCGCGGCCGCGACGCACTCTTGTTGGCGGTGGACACGGGCAACTACCCGGCTATCAAAACCTACCAACGGTTGGGGTTTCGGCAACTGGAGGAACGTGTCGTCTATGTCTGCTCCTTGCGCCGCGGCTGAGCACCACGACCGCCGCGAAACCCAATAGGGCGAAATGGCCGACAAGCCCGTATCCCCGCTCTCCTTCGGAATGTAACCTGCCTTCATCTAAGCAGTTACGATCTTGGCACGACCGCCTCTTCGCGTCGGTGCGGTCTTTCCTTCAACAATTCATCCCACGACCACGATTCATCTTCATGGTGAACGTCGGAAACGGTCCTTTAGCGATCGAAGACGGTTTTCCACGTATTCGCACGGTACCGGCGAGACCACAGAAGATTTCCGCCCACCTTTCCCGCGCGGGGCTTTGATTGCAGTGCTTGCATCGGTACAATCATGCTCATCGGGTGACACA
>JAAZNR010000415.1 GCA_012798155.1 Thermogutta sp.
CGGCCAACCGCCCGCAATTTGCAGCCCCTCGCAATTTCCTTCTCCTTGACCCCCATTCCCACCTCATCTATACTGACACATAGGAACACGCTCCTGCCCTTACTCAAGAGGAGTTCGCCGCCCTTTTTGCCGGTCGATGGGGCGCCCTTATGGCGGCCGTCGCCGTCACGCTGATGCGCGGCGTCATTTCTCCCCGTTTGGCTAGACCTCTGCCGGTCGCGGCCTTTTCCGTCGGCAAGCGTCTTCTCGAAGGGTTTTCGTGACGAGTTGCTCCGCCGGCCGATTTTTCGGTCCGCACGACCGTTCGGTTGGTGGGAGCTTAGACCCTGTTTTCTCGTTCCCGGTTTGGAGGTGTGAAGTGAAGCGACATTTGGGTCCCATTCCACGGCGAGGTTTCACCCTCGTGGAGCTGTTGGTCGTGATCGCGATCATCGGCATCTTGATCGCGCTGCTGTTGCCCGCGGTGCAGGCGGCCCGCGAGGCCGCCCGGCGGTCCCAGTGCACCAATAACCTCAAACAGTTGGGGATTGCGTTGCACAACTACCATGACACGTTCGGGACGCTGCCCTTCCGTCAGGGCGGCACGGGCGGTGCCGGCAACGACAACCGTTTGAGCGGCTTCATCGGCCTGCTGCCGTTTATCGAACAGCGGCCGCTGTATGACAAGATCAGCCAGCCGCTCGACCAGGACGGCGACGGAACCCCCGATTACCCGGCCTTCGGCCCTCGCCCGTGGGACGGCGGATACCAACCCTGGAAGACCCAGGTCGAGGCACTCCTCTGCCCCTCCGATCCGGCCCGCGGGATGAAGCAACCGGGGGACATCGGCTTTACAAGCTACTGCTTCAGCGTCGGCGATTGGACGCCTTGGGCGAGCGACACGGCAAGCCGCGGACCGTTCACCTACCAGATCACTTATAACTTCGCCTCGATTACCGACGGCTTGAGCAACACCGTGGCCATGGGCGAACGCTGCATCGGCAGGAGTAAAAGTCAGATGATCAAGGGGGGCATCGTGCTGAGTGCCAGCGACGCGGTCCCCAGTGACCCGACAAAGAACCAGCCGATCGCCTGCATGACCCGTGTCGGCACCAACGGGATGTACATCGCCGGCCAGTCCTACGCCGACTGGTCGGGCACGCGGTGGGTGGATGGGGCGACCGGCTTTACGGTCATCAACACGATCCTCCCGCCCAACGGCCCGACCTGCTGCGAAGGCACCTGGGACGGCAACCGGTTGCTTTCGCCGCCGACCAGCTACCATCCCGGCGGTGTGAACACCCTGATGTGCGACGGCTCGGTGCACTTCATCAGCGAGACGATCGACACGGGCAACTTGTCCGCCGGATCCGTCATGTCGGGATATTCGCCCTACGGCGTCTGGGGTGCCCTGGGGTCCAAGGACGGCGGCGACGCAGCGCAGTTGTAGGATCGGCCCATTCGATGAGGATATCCTGATGAGGAGTATGACATGATCCGAACGGCATCGGCTCTCATCCTGACGGCGGCCATCCTTGCGCTGCCCGGTTGTGGGGGCGGCAGCGTCGAAGGCCGGCCTGAGGTGGCCCCGACCACGGTCGAGGTGACCTACAACGGCGATCCCGTGGAAGGCGCGCAGGTGATGTTTCACCCGCAGGACCCGGGCGGCAAGGCTGCCGTCGGGGTCACCGACAAATCGGGACGTGCGGTGGTGGCGGCCTACGTCGGCGCGAAAGGCGCCGCGCCCGGAAACTATACGGTGACGGTCTCCAAGACCGTGACCGAGGGCGAAACGTTGAGTTCGGAAGAGGCCCAGGCCTACTATGAGAAGTTCGGCCGGCCGCCTCCCTCGCCGCAAGTCAAGCACCTTCTGCCCGAGAAGTACTCCAACCCGCAGACCTCCCAGTTGACGGCCACGGTGACCGAAGGACAGGAGAACGATTTCCCCCTGGCGCTGACTGACTGACCCACCCGAGGCCTTGGAGGGCCGCGCTCCGTCGTGGCCCGGAACCAAGGCAACGGCATAAGGCACGTCAACAATACGGACGCGACGGGTGCCACTGCCGGCTTGCCCGGCAGCGGCACCCGTGCGTCTGGGGGCGTCGCTTCGCTCCGACCCCAGCCACCCGGCCGGCAGTGGCACCCCCGCGACCGCAGCCACCCCGATATTTCCCCAGGCACGTGTCTGTGCGACCCAGCGGGTGGAAAACGCACTATCAACGTGAGCCACCAGCGTAAGCTGGTGGTGTTATAGCGCAATCCAACGCGAGCCGCCGGCGTAAGCCGGCGGTGAATCCTGGGTAGCGCCGAAACACCGCCGGCTGACACCGGCGGCTCCGACGTTTTGCCGCCGCGGGCTCACGCCGGCAGTACCACCCACGCGTCTGGGGGCTACGCTGCGCTCCGACCCCAGGCACCCGGCGCTAGCTCATATTTCCCCAGGCACCCGGCGCTAGCTCATATTTCCCCAGGCACCCGGCGCTAGCTCACG
>JAAZNR010000416.1 GCA_012798155.1 Thermogutta sp.
CTCGGCGGAAAGTCGATTCGCAACCGTTCACCGAGAGAACTTATAGAACACATTGTCTTCCGTACGCATCCCCAAGGCAAACAACGGGCGGGAACTCGGTTCGTTTTTCGGTAACCGTTCACGGGAAGTCTCCCGGTTCTCGCACGGAAACGCAGAGAACGCGTTGTGGCTACCAATTCTTCTTTCTCCGCGCCCTCTTCGTTTCAAAGACAGACCCGGCGCGCCCGTGAACGGGTACGTCCTTCGTTCGGATTCTCGGGGACATAGCGTTTGCACTACCCTGTGGTCCGGCGGAATTCGCGCTGTGGTCCGGCGGAATTCGCGATCGCCCCTGATTCCTCTCGCGATTAGGAAATACAGTGCACGCCGTCGTGGGACCATCACGGGCCGGGCTATCTCGCAAAGCTTTATGGCTTGCTACCGCCCAAGGCGGCGAGTTAGAGGTGGGTAGAAGGGCTGATCCTAAGGCACACTTGGGCGACAAGAAACGGAAAAGGGCCATTGCCCGCAGTGAGGCAACGACCCGATTTCCATGGCATAGGGAAGCTCGCGACGATCCGCCCGAATCAGTGGCCCTTGATCGCTCGGAACAAACCGGAAACGGGTCCCTTGTGCGATCCGTCGTCGAAGTCGAGGAACCACCAACCGTCGTGCCATTCCAAAGTCACTTTCCGCCATCCCAGGGGCACCTGCGGATAGGGGTAGAAGGGGCCGATGTACGGCCAGGCGGCGGCCGAGTATTGCTTGGGATAGGTCAACGCGGCGTAGTTGGGATAAGCCGCGTAGCTGGGCCAAGCGTGATTGGGCATGGCGGGTTGATCGTACCGGATAGGGGCGGCCCCGCCGGCGGCACCGGCGTACATGGGCAAGGGACGATTCATGGGAATGCTCTGGGCTTCCATGGGGACCGCTTGCTGTTGGGCCGCGTCCTGGACCATCGCAATCGGGATCGGCCGCAATGGCTTGGGGGCGGCGGGGGCCGGCGTCGGCGTCGCCGGTTGCGCCGCTGTGGGCGCATCCACCAATTCGTTCGCCCCGGTGGGCGTTACTTCCGGCGGCATCAAGGCGGGGCCTTCCGCCAGGGCCGAGGTTTGTTGGACCGGGGCCGGGGCGAACTCCGCCGGCAGGGGATCCGCGGTTTGAGTAATGCGCGAACGCGAAACCAGTCGGCCTCCCGTAGCTCGGTTCGATCCCGTGGCAAAACCGCCGCCCTGCGCCAGGCGCTCGGGCGCGAAGGCGCCTGCCGGCTGCTGTACGGCCTGTTGCGCCTCGGCAGCGCCGGCCACCATCAGTTCATTGACCACTTTGGTCACGCCCGGGACCTGCTGGGCGATCTCCTCCGCGGCTTCGATCTGGCTGGAGTCGGAGACGGTACCGCGCAGATTGGCCGTCCCATCTTGGTAGTAGCGAATGCCGATTTTGCAACCGCGGAATTGCCCGCTGCCTTTAAGGGTAACGGCGATTTGTTCGGCCACCTCTTGGTTGCCTGCCAGCGCAGTCAAAGGACTGAGTACGATGGCTGCCGCAACCATCCATTTCAAGCAGAAACCTCGCATGCCATTCCTCCTGTCTGGAATCCATTCCCGCAGCTTGGCGCCGACTTCGCTCGATGTCCGGCGGCTGACGCCCCCCATTGCTTCTGCGTTTGCGACCTATTGTGCTGAGAACGAGCCTCCCGTGATCTCCGCCTCCGATGCTCGACTCGGCGTCCCGGAAATGCTTTTTGCCGTACGCCTTGGATTGTCGCAGGCAAGCCGGCTCGGCCGGTTTCCGAATCGCATTCGAAGGCTACCTAGATATAGGTTTCGGTAGATTCGGGCGACTTCAGGGAGCTTTTTTTCGATTTTGGCGTTCAAACTGGGCAAAACGATTACTCTGGGCATAGTAATCTTAACGTATCTTCCCCAGCTTTGACTTCCTCGAAGACGAACGGTTCGTTCCGCCTCATGAGGACACTCGCACCGAGCTTTTAGGGTGCCCGCTGGAAGCCGGAAGCCGATCTTTGAGGCGGCATCTGACTTTACCCAATTTACCGGGCGATGGGTGTGCGGAACGGCGAGGCGGGATGAGAAGCCGCAAGTCGATGTCCCGTCCACGATGCTCGGAAACGCTCCGATCCGCGCGGGGGCTGGGAATGAACGAACATCGGTGGGAAGAGGGAAAGGCTGCTATTGTGGATAGTGTTCCCGCTGAGAGCGAAAATCCGCCATCACCACCAGGATCATGCCGCAGAGGGTCAATCCACAGGAGAGCCATACGCTCGGCGAGCGTCCCGCCGCCAAGGCGATGCCGGTCAGCAGGGCAAAGCTGCCTCGAAACGCCCACTCGGTAAAGCAGGCCCATTGCGGACGCCGGATCAGTCGAATTGCGATTGCGGAAAGGATTCCCAGGGACTGAATCCCCCATAGGAATAGCGCCGCTATTTCGTTTTGGGCAACGGGTATCAGCAAGCGAGTCGCTCCGTAGTGCCGGGTTGCAGCGAAGTCCTGGCGTCCTGGATCGGCACAGCATAGCCGACTTTTCGCTGTTGAGGAAGGCTGATCGGCCCCTTCCTTCGTATTTTTCGTGACAACCCCCAAAACTGCTCGGTGCGGAATCGAGAAGGCCATTGAAGATCGCCATTTTAGGTTGCCTGTCTTCTTCAAAGGACCTATGTTTCTCAGGCGATGGCAAGGGCCGTGAACTTTCGCGATGGTCGCAATGACTCGAAAGCCCTCCGGTTTCAACAAGATAGGTTCCGTTAATCCGGAAAGGAGTTTTGCAATGGCGTTCTCATGGGACGCGAGTTTGGCAACCAACGTGCCGCACATTGACCGGCAGCACCGGGAGCTGATTCAGCGGATCAACGGTTTGTTGGAGTCGATGAAGGCAGGGAAAGGCAAGGATGAGATCGGCGGCCTATTGAAATACCTCAAGGATTACACGCTGAAGCATTTCCGTGATGAGGAGGCGGAGATGGCCCGGCGGAAGTCCCCCGTGGCGGAGGCAAATAAAAAGGCTCACCAGCAGTTCATCAGCGCGATCGATCAGCTAACCGCGCGCTTCAACTCCGAAGGCCCCACCCCCACGCTGGTCCTGGAAATGCAGCGTCGTTTGTTGGATTGGTTGGTCTCTCACATTCGGGCGATCGACACCCAATTGGCCCAGCCGTCCGTGGCGGCCGCGGCGGCGCGATGACGGCACGGTGTTAACAGTAAGCGTTCGTTTTTCTCTTCCATTCGTGAAAGGTGAAAATCATGACGCTCCATTGGGATACGTCAATGACAACCGGCGTGGGCCGCATCGATACGCAGCATCAAGAGCTGATTCGCCGAGTGAACGGATTGATGGATGCGATGCGAGCCGGCAAGGGTAAGGACGAAGTCGAAAAACTCTTGGCTTTCCTCGCCGAATACGCCCTCAAGCATTTTGCGGATGAAGAGGCGGAAATGGAACGCGCCAAATGCCCGGCCGCGATGACTAACCGGCTGGCGCATCAGCAATTCGTGCGCAAGTTCAACCAGCTTCGCGAGCGGATCGAAAGGCAAGGCGTGACGCCCACGATCGTCCTGGCGGTCCAAAAGGACCTCGTGGATTGGATTGCGACGCACATCCGGGGCGTGGACTCGAAATTGGCCGCCTGCGTGGCAACCGCCTCTTCGGCCGGCGTCGCCTGATCCCGTGCGGCATCGGCACGGTGGCCGTCCGTCTGCTCCCGCAAGGATCCGCCCCAGTGAACCCGAGACGGCGCTGCCGCGCTTCGGCCGGCGGTGCTCTTTTCTTGACGATTTCCGCCGAAAAGGGTGCGCTGTTCGGTGAGATTGCCGGAAGCCGCCTTTACAACAGGGCGGTACGCCGACTTTACACGGCGGCACTGCGTTGCGAGCCGCGCGTCATGTTCTGACTATGGAGGCCGGCACCGGACGCCGCATCACCGCCGAGATCCCCGAAAAAGTCTTGCGGACCACGCGCGAATCGAAGGCGAATTCGCGAATCTGGACCAGTTCGAACAGTCGTCCCAACTCTGATCTCAGGTCATCTTCGCTGACGGGGGGCGGTTCCGAGGCGAGACTCTGGGGGGTGGTCTTGGTGATGCATATATAAAAGGATCCCGGTTTGGTGATTCGCCAAAGCAGGTCCAGCAGACGGTTCAGCTCCCACTGCCGCACGTACTGGTAGAAGCTGCCGTCGTAAACCACATCGAACACGCCGGCGTGCAATCCGAATCGAAAGACGTCTTCCAGGACGAAGCAGACGTTGGCTGCCGCGTTCTGCGCCCGGGTTCTGGCTCGCTCCACGGCCGTGGGCGAAAAATCGACCGCCGTCACGTCGAATCCGTGCTGGGCGAGGCAGACGGCGTCGGCCCCCGTACCGCACCCCAAGTCCAAAACCGTGCCCTTGGGGAACCGCCATTCGTCCAGAATACGGTTCAGCTCGGGTGAGGCGAAGCCGACTTCCCAAGGCGGCAGGGTTTCTCGGTAGAGCACGTCCCAGTCCATCGCCGACATTCCACGTCTTCCTGAAGGCCCGTTCATGTGACGCTGCACCCCCGGACTCCCGACGAGCGGGCGTTCCGTTAAAGAGTCGAGACGAGATCGGATGCGGCAGGAGACGACGTTTCGATCCGCTCTCGGCGAACCGGTCGTACTCCCCCGCATCCGCAACTATAATCTCAAGCTCGCCTACCCGCCACGCAAGTCCGCGCGGCGGAATAATCGACAAGAACTTCGCCATGTCCGTTCGCCCTTTCGGCGGCGGTAACCGGCTCGCGTTATTCCAAGAAGCATGATTATCACTGCGATCAGCGATCTTCACAATCGACAGGACGTGCTGGAAGCGATCTTGCGCGACTCGGCCGGCGCTGACGTCATCGTGTTTCCCGGTGACTTGACCGACTTCGGAAGCGCCGCAGATGCGGAACGCATCTTGGCACAGGCCCGACGCGTGATTCCCATCGTCTTCGCCGTGGCCGGCAATTGCGACAACGCGGCCGTGGATGCCGCCCTGGAAGCGATGGGCGTCTCACTTTCCGGCCGAGGCGTTCGGGTGAGCGAGGTCGGTTTCTTCGGCGTGTCCGGAATTCCGCCCTGGCAGGCCCGGATGTACTGCTTCCCGGAGGAGGACCTGCTGGTGCGACTGAACGTCGGTGCCGCGGCGACCGCGGATTGCCGGGTTCGCGTGGCTGTGACGCATGTTCCGCCTTACGGGACCAAGCTCGACCGCACTTGGCTTGGCAGTCATGTCGGCAGTCGCGCCGTCCGCGAAATGGTGGAAAACGAACGGCCTGCGCTGCTCCTGTGCGGGCACATTCACGAGGCGCAGGGGATCGAGCGATTGGGAAGCACTCTGGTCGTCAACTGCGGCGCCGCGAAGGCCGGTCACTTCGCCCGAATCGAGCTTGAGCTGCAACCCGCGGGGTCGGACCCGAGAATCAACGTCGAGTTTTGCCGGATTTGAACCGGGGCTGGACGTAAGGGGCGGGCCGGCCCAGGCCGTCAGGTCGCCAAATCGCTTTGTGAAGAAAGGACGTATCTGTTGAGCCACCAGCAAAAGGCCCAGGCAATTCCGGCCGCGAAAAGGACGTCGCTCGGATAATGGGCGCCGCTCTGCAAACGCTGCAAACATGCCAATACCGCCAACAGGCCGAAATACCACCGCCCGTGCGGATACACGCCGGCAAATCCCAAAGCCAGCCCCACGGCTACCGCCGCGTGCGAGGACGGAAACGATTGTCCGCTCGTATGTCCCAAAAGCGGTAACCAGCCTTGGAATGTGCTCCAAACGTCGCCGCCGAAAGAAAAATCTCGCGGCCGCGTCCGCGCCACCGTCAGTTTGACGAGATCCGCGAGCAATCCGCTGCCGTACGCCATGAGGATCGGCCGCAGAGCATGCTTGCGGTTCGAGCGATCGAGGATGTAAAAACCCGCCAAGATCACCGCCACGCTAGCCCCATGAGCAAAGGCCTCGCTCATTTGGATCAGATCCCGTAGCAGGCGGGGCAGCTCGTGATGCTCGAACCATCGCGCGACGGGCAGATCGGCAAAGAATGCGCAAGACCCCATTGCCACAAACAAGGCAACCGGCCAAAAGGGGATTCCTGAGGAAGTGGGAGGGGAAGTGCTTGCTCGCTGGGTTGCGTCC
>JAAZNR010000417.1 GCA_012798155.1 Thermogutta sp.
AGTTTCTGGAGGCCCTCGGACTGGGAGCCGATTGGCTGGAGGACGATGCCGTGGATGAGGGCGTTTTGGCCGCTCATCCGCTGATCCTCGTGCCCTATCACCCGTTTCTGGACGAGCAAGCCACCGAGGCCCTGCTGTCCGCCATGCGGAAGGGAAGCAAGGGCTTTTTCTTTTATCAGGTCCCGAACGCGATCCTCGAGTATCTCGGAATCGGCGGCGCCCGATACACGGCTCAACGGGAAGACGGGGAATTCGCGGAGATTCGCTTCGAGCAGTCCGCCCTTCCCGACTTGCCGCAATCGGTCCGGCAGTCCTCCTGGAATATCACGGACGTGCGGCCGGCATCCGACGATGCCCGCGTCATCGGCTGGTGGTATGACCGCGAGGGAAAGGCCGCCGACCGCGCCGCCTTGACGATCTCGCCCCGCGGCGCGTTTTTCAGTCACATCCTCTTGAGTTCCGACGCGGCCGACAAGCAGATGATGCTGGCGGCGGTATTGGGCTATCTGCGGCCGGAACTCCGCGACGTGATGTTGCGAGCCGCGGTCGAGCGGGCGGGAAAGATCGGTCATCTGGACGGCATTCCGGCCCTGGAGGACTGGGTAGCGCGCCATCCTGCCGCCGACGTCTCGGCCCGGCAGGCCCTGAAGGAAGGCAAGGAGCTTCTGGCGGCCGCCCAAGAGGCCCCGCCCTCGCAACCGCGATTGGCGATGGTCCAAGAGGCCCGCGAACGGCTCACCGCGGCCTACCTGACGGCCCAAGACAGCCCCCCCGTCGAAGGCCGCGCGTACTGGAACCATTCGGGTTTGGGGGTCTACCCCGGCGACTGGGATCGGACGGCCAAGGAGCTGAAGGCGGCCGGCTTCAACATGGTCCTGCCCAACATGCTGTGGGGAGGCCTGGCCCACTATCCCAGCGACCTGTTGCCGCGCAGCGCTACCTGGGAACAGTACGGCGACCAGATCGAGCAGTGCGTTCGCGCCTGCCACGCCCACGGCATCGAAGTCCACGTGTGGAAGGTGAACTTCAATCTCAGCACGGCGCCCAAGCAATTCGCGGCGGCGATGCGGGAGGCGGGGCGAACGCAGGTCGATCCCGACGGCAACCCCATCGGCTGGCTCTGCCCGTCTCATCCGGAGAACCTCCGTTTAGAGCTGGAGTCGATGCTCGAGGTGGCGAAAAAGTATCCCGTGGACGGCCTGCACTTCGATTACATCCGCTATCCCGGACCGAACGGCTGCTACTGCGACGGCTGCCGGCAGCGGTTCCAAGCGGAGACCGGCCTGAAAGTGGAGCATTGGCCGCAAGACTGTTACTCCGGCCCGCTGAAGGAACGCTACCGCCAGTGGCGGTGCGAGCAGATCACGCGGTTGGTGGCGGCCGTGGCACGCGAGGCCAAGAGCCTGCGACCCGAGATCAAGATTTCCGCGGCGGTCTTCGGCGACTATCCGTCCTGCCGCGATTCCGTGGGTCAGGATTGGGTGCAATGGATCGAGGCGGGCTACCTGGATTTCGTCTGCCCCATGGACTACACGAACGACGATTCCCGGTTCGTGTCGTTGGTGGAACGCCAGAGAGATTTGCTTAAGGGACGCATCCCCCTCTATCCCGGCATCGGGGCTTGGCAAATGCCCAGCGAGGATCGGGTAATCGGTCAGATCGTGCTGGCGAGGGAATTGGGGGCGGACGGTTTCACCATTTTCAACTTGCAGCCCGACTCGGCCGCGACCACCTTGCCCGCCGTGGCCGCCGGCGTGGGACGCATCCCGGCCGCACCGCCGCATCGCCGGGAGACCCATTGAAGCCGGAGCCGATCGCAG
>JAAZNR010000418.1 GCA_012798155.1 Thermogutta sp.
CAGCCCGAATACTCCGGTAAAACAGACCAACAGCAGCGAGAAGGCGCTGATCGCAAAGGCCAGTTCGCGATGCCGAGCCAGGTAGCCCCAGGCTCGTCTGGTGACCGCAAGGACGACCGCCAGCCCGGCAATCAGGACCAAGACGAGGGCGGCCTGCCGCACGCGGTCGGCGGCGTGGGCCGGAACGGCTCGAGCCTGAACTTCGATTTCACCTTGCGGGGCGATCAAGCAATACAGTTTTCCCCCGGTCGGGATTTCCACGTCGGGCGTTGGGCGACCTTTGAGGCCGACGGCCGCGCCTTCGCCGGGCGCGGGGAGGGCCGCGGCACCCGGAGCGCCGCCGCTTTCCGGGATCGTCGCCGACGCGGCTCCCCCGAAGGCCATCCCGTCCTGCCCGGACTGCGCGGCATCTTCCGCAAAGGCATCCCGCCCTTTCCGCTGCGATTCGTACAAGCCGCGCTGCCGCATTTGATAGCGTTCCCCGTAGCGGCGGGCCGTTTCGCCCGCGATGTTCAGCCCCAAAGCCGACGCATCGCCGGGGACGGCATCGAGCGCCCCGGCGGTTCGCCGCCCAGCCGTCCCGCTCCGCCGCTCGAGCTGTTCATCGAGCTGCTCAGCCCCCTCCTTGCCGCCGGCGACTTCAAAGCGGCTTTGAAGCTGCCTGGCTGGGGCTTTGGGAGGCGGAGGAGCCTTTTTCTCCTCGGCCGGCTTCGCGGCGGGAGTCTCTGCCTGCATGGCCTGATCCGCCCCCTGGAAGTATCCATACCACGATTGGTCAAGGGACGGACCGGGCACGGTTCCCTTGCCCGCCGCTTCTCCCCCTCGAAACGCGGCGACGCCCTCCTCCGCGGCCTCGCGGACGCTGACCGCCTGTTGACTCCTGTAAAGCGAGCCTAGCAATGCCCGGTTATCGAGGCCGCGCTTCGAAGCCGCCGAACTTTCGGCCTGTTTCAAGGCGTCCGCGAACTCGCCGGCGGGGTATTCCGATTCCGAGCCGAGATAGGAACCGCCGCCGAACACGCCGTACCCTGCGCCTTCCCGGCGGTACGGCCGCCCGCCGGCGCTGCCGCCCAGAATCCTCAGGTTCAATCCCGCCCGCACCTGGGCATAGTCGTCGCCCTGCTTCAGCGTCTCCAGCAGGTCCGCGGCCAGCTTTTGCCGAAAGCCCTCATAACCGGAGGCCAGTTCCTCCTCCGGAACGGTCCGCGCCGTCCCTGCAAAATCGAAGAGGGCGCGATCATCGCGGGAATAAACTCGAAGCTGCGACCATTCCGGCGTCCAATCCGGCGTGCGGACCAAGGGCAGGGCCGTGCGGCGGAGCGAACCGATCGCACAGTCGGTCCCACCGTACTTGACGATCACTTTCAGCGGCAAATCCCCCTCGGCGGTCCGCGCGACGGGAATCCGAATGAGGGAAGGATCGGCGGCCTCGCCGTCGGCGACCGGCTTGGCGAGCCGCCCGTCCACGGAAGCGGACCACACCCGCGCGCCTTGCGGCAATCGAACGCGGAGAAATTGTTCCTGCCGATTCTCGATCCAGTACTGCTGCTCACCGCGATAATCGCCGTTGCCATCCAGCGTCAGAAGCGCGTCCGCCAATCGAATCCGAATGCCACCGGTCCGCTGCGTGGCGCGGGTCCGCGGGCGAAAAGCCAAACGCGGATTCTTCGCCCCCGCCCGAATGATATAGGCATCGGTCAGCCGCAGGGCGGGCCCGTCCGGCCCGCGCAGCCGCTCCTCCAATTGCGCCCGCCGTTGGGATGCGGCCTGCTCCACCTCCTCGGACTCCGCGACGACCACCTCATCGCGTCCGACGTTTTGCAAGGTAACCGCCTGAATCCCCACCCGTACCGGCGGACCGTCGGGGATCACGATCTCGGTCGGTACCGACGCCCGGTGCGGGGCACCGGTCACGGCGAAGTCTTGCTCGACCAAGATCCGCAGCAGCCCCATCAACTCATCCTGAAACTCGAGGTTGACCCAGATGTCCGAATCAGGCTTGTCCTCGCAAGGGATGATGGACTTGGAACGTAGCATGGGGGCCTGAATCCGGCACTCCCGCATGCCGGACGGCAATCGAAACCGCAGGCCGCGAATCCCCGCCTGCTCCACCGAAAACTCCAACAGCAGCGTCTCCTCGACCGCCCGATCGGTGAAACGCACGTTCCCGATCGTCTCGCACGAAACCACCGGCGTCCGAGGGTGGAGAGCGATCACGGCCTCCGGCGGTGCATTTCCGAATTCCAGGGCCAATTGCGTGCTGCTTCGCTGCTCTTCCGGCAACCAAACGAGCCGCGAAACGAGCATCGGAACGCAATCCCGCGCCGACCGCAGTTCGACCGAATAACGCGGTTCCACGCTGACCGCCATTTCCCCTCGCAGGGACCGCACGCCCGGCACTCCGATCGCGGGCACGCTCAATTCGCCGGGCAAGTCATCGACCGACATCGTAGCGCGGACCACCACCGGCACATCCCCTAAG
The DNA here is from genome assembly GCA_012798155.1 of Thermogutta sp. Lineage (GTDB taxonomy): Bacteria > Planctomycetota > Planctomycetia > Pirellulales > Thermoguttaceae > Thermogutta. The sequence goes on from JAAZNR010000418.1 coordinate 2,483, forward strand.
ATGCCGTCCTTGAGAAAGATGCTCAGGCGCGTCTCGGTTTCCGTGGATTGGACGTCCCAGCTCCCTTCGCCCGGCAATTCCACCTGGTCGATGCGATGAATATGCGCGGGCAGCAAAATGGTGCCTTGGTAGAAGGGTCGATTCGCGACATGCCAGATCATCCGTGCTTCCAACGATCTGCGGAAGGCACCCACCCGAAAGACCGCCTGCACGTCGGCCGTTTGTTCGGTTTCGCGGACTCGTGCCCGAATCCGCAGCCGATACGTCTGCAAATAGAAGGAATAGGCAACCTGCGGTTGCACGCCTAAAGGGCCTGCGGGGGCGTTTCGCACGGCCGATGCGTAATTCGCCGGGTCGGGGACGGCAACCAGGGACACGGACGCCGCCTCCACCGCCGTAAGCTCCAAGTAGGGGCTCCGCCGCAAAATGATCCGCCCGCCGTGAGACGCCGCGCCCGCCACCGTCAGCTTGGGAACGTCGAACTCGGCCTCCGTTTGCCCCGCCTGAAGCAAGGAGCGTCGCAAATGCAGGACGACGTTTTCTTCCTCGCGTGCGGGGGCCAACAGCGTGACGCTGACGCGGCGTTCCCCTGCCGCCTCCGTCATGTCCCAATTCTTGACGTTGTCGCCCTCGATTTGCTCGATTTCCCAATCCGCCGGAACCAAGAATTCGAAGCTCCGGCGCTCGCCCCGGCGAAAGCGTAACGAGGTCGCCCAGTGGCATCGCAGATCTTCTTCGCGAACATCGACCACGACGAAAGAATAGGCCGCCAAGGAGGGATCTACGACGGCCTCGAAGACCTGAGGTCGCCACTGGAAAGAGAGACTTCCCGGCGGCAAGAGCGTCCCTTCGATCGACGCATCCGCCGCCGCCGTGACCGTCTTCAAGCGGCCGGTACCGGTGGGAAACAGCACTTCGCTGCCGGCTTGCGGCACCGTCAGCTTCAAGACCCCCGGCGAGGGGCAGGGCAATACGGCGTCAACCTTGCGCCAGCCGCCTGTCCGTTGCAGAGGGACCAGCACTTCGAGGTCCACGCGATGGCGACCTTGACCGGCAAGGTAGAGCCATACGCTCATCGGCACTGCCGCATCGCCCACGACCTGTTGCCCGCCGGATTGGCCGGGCGGTTCCGAAACGGCACGCGGTTCGCCGGATTCCAGCGCTGCCGCCTTGCCGTCGACCCGTACCGCGATGGGTGAGGCGTTTCCGAACAGCAATGGCACCCGGACCGGTTCGGAGGCGTAAACGAAGACGTCGAACCCGCCTTGAAGCCGCAAAACGCCGGCCGAGTCGAGAACGCCTTGGTAAGCGACGCTGCCCACCGCGAACGGCCGTGCGGGCTGCGTCTCATCGCGCCCCGCGTCCTCGATCGATTTCCATAGTTCCACGTACTTGGCGAAAGGGATCAGGACTCGCCGCCCCGGCGTTTCCCAACCCTCGGCCGGGTCGTAGGGAATGATGACGGCGTCGTCGGGCAGATTCAACGGCGGCTCCGCGCCGAGAATGCTCACCGTCAGCCGCCCGGAGGGATCCGTCGCCACGACCGCCGTTTCATCCGCGTCGTTTTGTTGGGCGACTGCACGACCGCCTTGTCCCGGAAAAACCAGGGCGATCGCCATCACGATGCCGGTCTTCACCGCGGACGATCGCCGGATCGATTTCGCCAATGCGCGGCGAAGCCACCGGTAGCCCGCCGCTAGGTTATTCCGGCTGTAGCTGTAACCCGCGGCAATCGCCGGCAGAACGAACCAAGCCAACCATGCGCCCGAGACTCCCAAGAAGAAGCGATTGCAGGTTTCCGTGAGGATCTCCAAACCCGGGATGAGCGGAATCAAGGATGCCGCCGCCAGGAGCGCCAGCAGCGGCCCGTGGCCGAAGCGCCCTTTTCGCGCCGCCCGCACCTTGACGAAAATCGCCGCCATGCCGCCCAACAACACGGCGGCCAAGGCGAAGACGCCGAGCGATCGTCCCAACGTCAAGCGTACCGTCGGGCGGGACCCCAAGTTGGTCAACGTCACAACCTGGTATCCGTCGGGGGTCTGCAATTCGAGGGGCAAATGGCCGAAGCCCGCCTGCATCCGTCGCTTGGCGGGGACCTGAGCGGGGACTTGAGCCGCTTGCGGGGTTTCGGCGGCTTGCGGCGTTTCGGCGGATTGCGGCTCTAAACGCGAGGGCGGCGCGGCCGGCATCGCGGCGGGGAGCGGCGGCTCTCCCGGCGGGCGTGCTCCCGCCCGCGACCCCGGCTCCGATTCCGCCTGTCCCGCGGCTTTCCCCATCGCCAAGTCCATTTCGGATTTAGAGGGGGGCTTGCGATCGTCCGCCGGCATTTCGGCCGCCGGCATTTCGTCCTTCGCGGCCTCTTCCGATCGGGAAGCCGGTGGCTCCGCCGACGGAGCGTCCGCACCCATCAGAGCAGGTGCCGTTTCCGCGGGGAGCGGCGGGCGGCTCGCCGATTCCCGCGCAGCCTGGATTCCGCACCCCGGTTCGAACCGGGACAACTCGAAGACGCGCAGTGCCGAGAGCAGAATCGGCGCCGGATCGGCCTGAAGCCGCAACACGTTGCCGCGACTG
>JAAZNR010000419.1 GCA_012798155.1 Thermogutta sp.
ATTGCGATTCGAAGAAGTCACCGCCGTCCTCCGTTGGAGCACATTTTGGAATATCCGCCGGTCCGGTATATCCGCAGCCGAGCGATCGGCCCGCGCAAGCGGGATCACCGGTGCCGTCACGTTATTCTAACCGTTCCGCCAGGGGAAGTATCCATATCCATGCGGGGAGCGGCATCCATAATCCATGCGCGGAGCCGCGATCCATGCGGGGAGCGGCGCCGCCGGCGCAAGCCGGCGGGTCTTTGCACGGTTTCGTAGCGCGAACCCGAGCCACCGGCGTAAGCTGGTGGTGGAAACCCGCAAGGCAATTTCGAGCCGCCGGCGCAAGCTGGCGTTGGAATCGCCGCGACGCTGGGTGGCTGGGGTCGTGGCGTAGCGCAGCCCCCGGACGCCCCGGCCGGGCAGGGCGCCGCCTCGATGACCGCGATTCGCTTGACAACTGTTCCGCGACGGTTCAAGATAGCATCGGTTCCCGAGCGGAATCGGCCGACTTCGGGATGCGCTGCATGACCGAAGCTTTGCGGCCCGAGACGCCGTCTTCCAGCGTTCCAAGGAAATCGGAGGGACGAACATGTGTGAACACTGCAATCGCCGCGAGTTTCTGGGGTCAAGCGTTTTGACGGCTCTGGCCTCCACGGGGGCATGGAATTACACCTGGGCATCGCAGGCGCCCGCCGCCCAACCGCCCGGAAAGGCCCGCATCTGCGTGCTCTTCGCCGGCACCCCCGGCCCGGCCGATCGCGGCTGGAACGCCGATCCCAGCCAGATGGAGAAGGCCCAACAGGTGCTCGCCGAATGCGAGGCCAAGCTGGGCAACATCGAATTGATCGTGGGGCAGTCGAACAACAACGAACAGACCGCGGCATTGCTGGACAAGGCGGGCGAGGGCGTGCCGGTACTGGCGATCAACCTGCATTGCTTCGCCCTGACGGGGTTGGTCAACCCTGTCTTGGAACGGCGGCACCCCATGGCCGTCTTCTCGCTCCCCGCCAGCGGTCACGACTGGATGTATCCGCCGCGGTGGCAGCGGGCCGGGCATCGTGTAACCCTGTTGGCCGGCAGCGACTACGGGGAATTGGAGCGGGCATTGCGATTGCTCCGCGTCATCCCCATGATGCAAAAGAGCCGCATCCTGCTCTTCCCGCCGGCCCGCGGCACGGCTCCCGCCTGCTCGCCGGACCTGGTCAAGGAACGGCTTGGCGCGGAGGTCTTGGCGGTGGAAGAGTCCGCCTTCGACGAGATGATGGCCGCCGCGGATGAGGAGGCGGTCCGCGCCGAAGCGGAGGCCTGGACCAAGAACGCCAAGCAGATCATCGAGCCGAAGGAAGAGGATATCGCCAAGGCCGCCCGCGTCAGCATCGCCTTGCAAAAACTGATGGAACAGCACCAGGCCCAGGGGCTGGCCGTCGGTACGTGCATGGGCTGGCTGCCGCGGGGATTCCCCTGTCTCGGCTTTGCGCGGCTCCGCGACCGCGGTTTGCCCGCCGCCTGCGAAGGCGACATGGACTCGCTGCTGACCATGATGTTGTTCCAGTACGCCATCAATAAGCCCGGCTTCCAAGGCAACGCCACGTTCGATACCGCACGGAACGCCTTGTGGACGGCCCACTGCACGGCCCCGCTCAAGCTGGACGGCCCGGACGGCCCCGAGGCCCCCTACCTCCTCCGCGGACATTCGGAGATCGGCGGCAGCGGCTGCGTCCCCGAGGTGCACTACCGGGTGGGCGAGGTCATCACGCGGACCAAGTTCGTCAACCTCGACACGATTCTGGCCTCCACCGCGAAGATCGTGGAGGTCCCGGAGAAATCGATCCGGGGCTGCCGCACGCAGATCGTGACCGAGGTCAAGGACGCCGCGACCATGGTCGCCAATTGGAGCAGCGCGCTCGACACCGAAGACGCCATGACCCTCCTGCACCGCGTGGTGTTCTACGGCGATCATATGCAGGACATTCAGCACATGGCGCGGCTGATGGGCTTCAAGGTGGTCATGGAAGGCTGACGACCGCGGGATCATGGAAGGTTGGCAACGGTGTGACCTTGGAGGTGGCAACCGCGTAATCATGGAAGGTTGACGACGGCCTAATCATGGAAGGTTGGCAACCGCGGGCCTTACGCAAGACCTTCCCGCCGCGCCCGAATCGCGGCGGGGAGGAGGAAGGCCTATTGTTTTTCCCTA
>JAAZNR010000420.1 GCA_012798155.1 Thermogutta sp.
CCGTGTCCTTGATTTCGCTCAATTCGTCGGCGAAGAACCGCTGCACCTCGCGCCGCGGAATCGTCACCAGGACGCGGCGCTTGCAAGGCTCCACCTCCTCGATGGCGTGCTCGTACTCCAAAGGCGGCTTGGGGGCGTTGCCTCCCTCTTGTTCGGGCTTTTCGGAGACGAGAGCCACAGCCTGTTCCACATCCGCCTGCCCTTCTTCCGAAGATGCACTGGCGGCCTCGGAAACAGGCTCGCCGCCGGAGTCGGAAACAGGCTCGTCGCCGGAGGAGGACGATTGCAGGGATTCGTCGAATTCGGATTCGGAGGGGTTGGAGGAAGTCATGGAGCAGCCCGGGAGTGCGAAAAATTGTCACCTGAAAGAGCGGGTGATGGGACTCGAACCCACGACAACGACGTTGGCAACGTCGTGCTCTACCACCTGAGCTACACCCGCGACCCGATGCCCAAGGCGACCCAATGCAATGCCCGGGGCGACCTGATTCCGGTTCACCATCGATGCCTCTCATTTTGTAGCCGAACCCGGTCCCGCGTCAAGTCCCCTGGGAACGCCCGGCCGGAAAGGCCCCCGAAGCCCCCGCCGGGTGCATGGATTCGCGCTAAGAGAGTGTCTTTGAAAGGCAGAGGGCGCGGAGAAAGACGAAAGGCAGCGGAGAAAGAAGAAAGGCAGAAGTCAGAATGCGGAAGGCGGAACTTCTGCCTTCCACATTCCGCCTTGGAGTATTGATAGGCCGCAACTCGGCGTTCTTTCCGTCTCTGCGTCCTCTGCGTGCTCTGCGTTTCCATCTCCTTACCGGACTTTTGCAAACTGCTCCCCTCCCCATCTGGGAGAGGGGCAGCGGGTGAGGGCTTGGTTAAATTTGGCAATCACGGCAAGCCGTTTTCGCGGCTAATTGCCCTCACCATAACCCTCTTCCAAAACCCTCTTCCAAGGCGGACGAGAACTTGTCACCACAATTTGCAAAAGTCCAGTAGCTATTGTCTCTGCGTTCCCATCTTTTCCTTCCCCGAAGCCCAATAGCTTCCAGTCCCGACCGGGTGGCTGGGGTCGTAGCGGAGCGAAGTCCCCAGACGCGTGGGTGCCATTGCCGGCTTGTCCGGCAGTGCGGGCGGCTGGTCCCGTGATCGGTTGCATCCACCCCCCGGCTTACGCCGGCGGCTCGCGTTTGGCTGTGTGAAAACACCGCCGGCCGATTCGGCCCCAAAAATCCCTGCCCGCCGTGCGTGCGCCGCGCGACCATGCGGCAATTATAGGATTAGAAGCTCACCGGAAGGGCGCGGTCTTCCGGCCGAGTCCTCGATGGGTGAACCCCACCAAGGGGAGGCGGATCGAGGACCGGCTGGAGATATCGGCGATAGCCGAGCCTCGCGGCGGAGGCCAAGCCGCAGGTCCCGATCGCTCGCCTCGTGCCGTTGGGCTTCGTACATAACCCTCTAGGGTGCACTGCCCCCTAGATTCCATTTGGGCACAACCCCCGCTTCGTCGGACGAGCGGACGCGCAGTCTTTTCTACGGCGCGATCCGCTCGTCCGCTTTCTTGCCTGTTCCCGGAAGGCCTCTTGGGCGGTTCCCAGCCGGGCCTTCGCCTGTTTATCCCACTCTTCCCAATCCATGATTTCCCCGACCGCATCCATCATTTCCCCGGCCAACTCGCTGCATCCCAGTCAAGCGGGTTGACCTCCGCCTGCCGACTCCGGATGCCGGAAACCGCAAAGCTCCAGGCTCTTCGTCTTGACAACGTCCAAAAACTTCACCGCGGCGATTTGATCGAACGGGACGAGCAGGGCGCGACCCCCTGATTGGTCGGGCGTGGTCCGCTCCACAAAAAGGCCATCAAGACAAATATCGGCATGAACAGGACGGTCAATTCCATGAGGAGCTGGTGAAGACGCTCCTGGCGTGTCGCGGGGCGGTGGTCCTATCCGGCTACGACCACCCGGTTTATGGGCGATTGACCGAGGCGGGTTGGGAACGTTTGGCTTTCAACACCGCTTGCCACGCCGCGGTCAAAACTCGCAATAGCGGCCTTCAAGGGAATCGGTCGTGCCTGCGCAAGGTACCGCGGACCGAAACGGTCTGGCGGAATCCCCGGGCGGTGCAAACGGCGGCCGCCGCGAATGCGGCTTGATCGCCGGGCGGGCCGGATTACAATCGAAGTCGTGCCCGCCGGAGCGGCGGCCAGGCGGCCGCCTCCGGCCGCGGCGGAGAGGAGGGTCAAGCATGTCTCGCGACGCATTTCCCGTGCCGCCCCCGTTGCCACCGCCCCTGCCCCCGCCGTTGCCGCCGCCGCCTCCGGGTCGGCGACCGGGGGCCCCGCGGCGGGAGTGGGACGCCCGCAAGGCGGCCTACCTGGCGGCGGCCGTGGGGTGGGCCCTGCCGGGGGCCGTTTGTCTGACGTGGTTCGTGCTGATGGTGCGGGCTTGGGTGCCCATGATCCTTTTCGTCCGCGCGGACCGTGCCG
>JAAZNR010000044.1 GCA_012798155.1 Thermogutta sp.
GCTCATCCGCTTGACAACGATTGCGGTCCTCAGCTTTCAACCCATTTTAGCCGCCCCTGAACAATGAGGGATACGAAACAATCGGAAAATGTCGCTTGATCGGCAGAGTCGATACGGTGCCGCGCCGCATCCGGGAACCCGGCGCCCGACACGCGATCTCGCCCTGATTGAAAAAACGCCAGCGGGCAGCTACGCTTGATTTGCCGATTTCAGCGGCAGCGGCCACGCGGCCTGGTATTCGTTCGCGACGGTAATGGTTCGTCTTGAGTTCTCCGTGCGGACGGATTTCCGCCGTCGCGGAATCGGTATGACGCTCCCAACCGACTAGCTCGGATATCGGTCCGGCGGGACAAGGGGGCCGCGCCTCGCGTTGGACCGGGCGTGTTGACGGTAACGCGGTTTTTCTTGACATGAGATCGCAGTTTTTCTTTTTGACCTGACCTGAGATCGCACTTTTTCTTCTTGACCCGAGATCGCACTCTAGCTTCCAGGAGCGGACGGAATGAGTACGTCAAGCAAAGGCTTGCCGATGGCGGCCAAATGGGATCCCGAAAAGCTTGCCAAGGACGAGCAGGTGCTGCGCGAGCTGGAGAACAAGTCGCTTCTGACGCGGATTCGAGGCTATGCCAAGCTCACCGGACCGGCTTGGCTGCAAAGCGCCATGACGTTGGGGGCGGGGAGCGCAGCCGCCTCGGTGATGGCGGGGGCCTCGTTCGGCTACAAGCTCCTTTGGGTCCAACCTCTCGCCATGCTTTTGGGCGTGGTCATGTTTGCGGCACTGGCCAAGATCGTCTTGAACACCGGCGAGCGCCCCTATCAACTGTTCGCCCGTGAACTGAGTTGGATTTTGGCCTTTTTGTGGGCGTTGGGGACCATCGTCGCGTCGGTCATCTGGCACTTCCCGCAATACGGCTTGGCGGGAGGAGCCGCCTGGGATTTGGCTCAGGTCTTCGGCGCACCCGCGGATCACCCCTGGCTATCGTACGTCGTGCGATTCGGGGTAGCCTTTTGCATTCTCGGGATCAACATCTTCACGGTTTGGAATTACGGCAGTCATTCCGCCGGAATCAAGCTCTACGAGACCTTCCTCCGCTGGATGATCCGGATCGTAATCGTCGCCTTCTTGGCGGTAGTCATCCTCTCCAAAACGGATTGGCTGGGAGTCTTTTGGGGATTCTTCGGCTTCTATCTGCCCAGCGACCCTACTGGTTGGACCGTGGTCTTGGGTGCGCTCGGGGCCACGGTCGGCATCAACATGACCTTTCTCTATCCCTACTCTCTTTTGGCAAAGGGTTGGGGCAAGTATCACCAGGGGCTGGCCAAGTGGGACTTGATCAGCTCCATGCTGATCCCGTATACGCTCGTAACGTCTCTCGTCGTCATCGCCATGGCCAACACGGTCTACGACGGCAGGGATGTCGTCAACACCGACCTCAAGCCCGTCGAAGCGGCCGCCGTCTTTTCCCAACTTATGGGTTCCAATCTCGGCCGGATCATCCTCGACCTCGGATTCTTGGCCATGACCTGCGGCGCCATCAGCACGCACATGGTGGTTTGCGGGTTCACGGTGTGCGAGATGTTCGGGCTGGAATACACCGCCAAGCGGTTCCGGCTGTTCGCCCTGACCCCGTGTATCGGAATCCTCGGTGCGGCGCTACCCAGCCCGCTCTGGATGCCCGTGCTGGCCTCCGCCATTTGCCTGACCATGCTGCCCATCGCCTACCTCGCCTTTTTCCTTATGGTGAACAAGAGGTCGGTACTGGGAGAAGCGTTGGGCAGCGGTCCCAAGCGTTGGGCGTTCAACGCCGCGCTCATCGTCGCCATCGCCGTCACGACGGCGGGGGCCTCGATCAAGATCAAGACGGGGGCAATCGACCCCATCCGCAAGTGGCTCAACCCGCCCCCCGCCGAGGCCGCGGAATCCGCCGCCCCAGGGACGTCGCAGACGGCTGATGCGGAAGCTCCGGCGCCGGGGGCGGCCGCCTCGACTCAGCAGCAATGATGGCAGCTCGCCCGATCATTCGGCCGAGTGCGTCAAAATCTTGTATCCGTCAGGAGGAAAGCGTGGCCCGTCGCAATTTGGTTGGAACCCGCGGTGTCATCACCGGCGCATCGAGCGGGATCGGCAGGTCGCTGGCAGAAGAGCTGATTCAACGTCGTTGCCGGATTGTGGCGGCGGCGCGACGAGCCGAGCGATTGAATGAGTTGGCAAAATTGGCAGAAAATAGCGGGGCGGAAGTCATCCCATTCATTGGTGACTTGGCGGATCAAGAGGCCCGAAATCAACTCGCGGCCACGGCACGGGAACGGCTTGGCTCCCTCGACTTCCTAGTCAACAACGCCGGCATGGGAGCACTGGGACGCTTCGAGGACATGCCGCCCGAGCGACTTCGCGAAGTCATGGAGCTGAATTTCTTCGGGGTCGTGGAACTGACCTATGCGGTCCTTCCGCTTTTGAAGAGCGGAAATCGCCCCATCATTGTCAATGTTAGCTCGATCTTGGGACACCGCGGTATCCCCTGGCGGAGCTACTATTGTGCCTCGAAATTCGCCGTCCAGGGCTTCAGCGAGTCCATTCGAGCGGAGCTATCGCGTCACGGGATCGACGTGCTTGTGGTCAGCCCGGGAAGAACCGAGACGGAGCTATTCGAGGGACCGCTTGAGCGGGGAATCGAGCCGGCTTGGCCGGAACCCAAACCGGTATCTCCACGATATGTAGCCAAGAAGATCGTCAAGGCTATGATCCGGGGAAAGGCGGAGATTATTCCCCACGTGTGGGGTAAAGGGATGGTCATCTTGAGCAGATTCTGCCCCCGGCTCATGGACTGGATTCTGAAGCGGTACGCTTGAACCCGCCAATCGCGAGAGCCTCACAATCCCCGTCTTAATCACGCCCCCTATCGGGTCGATTGGTTCCGTGCCCCATTGGTAGTGCGAAAAGTTGCCAACACGACCCATCCTATCTATTCTGAAGTAAGGGAGGCTCGGGCAAACCCGATCTGCGGATACTGCCCGCTTATCTCTATTGTCGAGAATGCCTTCACTGTCGAGGGTGTGCATGAAAACTCGATGCTCCGCTTTCGTGCTCGTTGTCATCAGTCCGATGGCGCTACTCTCCGCGGGCTGTTTTCTGCGCGGCGCGGCGGATGAACCTGCTGCCGAGGCTGCCAAGAATCCTGCCGCCCCGAGCAAGAGCGAACCCGAGGCAAAGAACGAGAGCGAACCCAAAGCCAAGAACGGGATCGTCCGCCGACTGCTGGAAAAGCTCGACGACACGGACGCCGATCCGGAATCGATTCGTACGGTTCGAAAAATGCTCATGGAAGCGGACGAGGAGCTATCCCAGGCCTTGGCGGGAAACGGTCGCTCCCCGAAGTCCCGGGCAGCTTCGTCCCGCCGGAAAGCCCCGGCCGACACATCGGAGCCTTCTTCTCCAGCCAAGCAAGAGACATCTCCGGCCGAGCAAGAGACCTCTCCAGCCAAGCAAGAGAATCCTCCAGACAAGCAAGGGAGGCCGACCCAACCGGGCGGCAAGCAGCAGGCGACCGCCCCGGCGAATCCTCCGGCGGACAAAGCCAAGACGCGGATAACGGCGGCCCTCCTCGCGGTTCTCGACGAAATTGTGGATGCCGACGAGGAATCGAAGGACGCGATTCGCCACGCACTGTGGCAAGCGGACTCCCAACTCGCCGAAGTTCTGGGAGGCAAGAGCAAGGAGCGCATCCTGCAAGCCAACCGGAAGCCGCCCATCCGCGTCCCGGTCGAGCCGCAACGTGAGTCGTCGGGCAAGACGGGGAGGGGCAACACGGAGGCGGACAACGAGGCCGCAAGCCTCTCACGTCAAGATTGATACCCACCCGCCGAGGGAGAATTCCCGAGTCTCCAGCGTCGCCGTTAATTCTTTTCTTCAACACAATCGTTCACAATTCTCGATAACTCTATATCGGAATGCGCGGAAACGGCCGCTCAAGGTCGTAATTCCGCGGTCGCGCCGTTCTTGCGGCTCGCGGTTTCAATGCAGCGACAAGGAAGTCTCCATGCTGGGCGAGGACTGCCCGCTACGGCTGCTACTTGGAAGAGCACGGCGTGCTGCGGATGCTGAGCGAGCCGACGCTGGTCACGCTGAGCGGCCGGCCGGCCACCTTCATCGCGGGCGGGGAGTTCGCCGTGCCGACCACGGTGGGCGTCAACGGCGTGGGGGCGGTGAC
>JAAZNR010000421.1 GCA_012798155.1 Thermogutta sp.
ACGAGCGGGAATGCCCCCGCTTATCCCCAGACTTCGACCTCCACGTGGAATACTTACCGTTGAGCCGCGGCGTCCGTTCGCGAAGGTGCCGTCTTCCCGACCGCGAAACCCCGTTCGGTACGCAGCCGAACCGTTCACCCTGAGAAATATCCGCCGCGAACAGCCCGAGAATTGCATGCCGACCGAAGGCGGGAGGATGCGACGATGACGCGTATCGATCAGGCGTTCCTTCGCTCGATGCCGGCCTCCGAGCCGGGGTTGTCACCGCCCGGCGCTGAATCCCCTGAGGCCAAGAGCCGCGCGGCGGAACCCCGCCCGCCCAGGCGGAGCCGCGTATCGGCCCCCCACTTCGCCCTTCGCAGCGCCGCGGCGGCCGACAAAAAACAAGCTTCCCAAGAGCAACTCGCTCCTGAACGAATGGTAAACCGCGAGGCGACGTCGCCCTCCACATCCTCCTCCACGGAGATGCAAGCCATGACTATCGACACCCGCCCCGAGGCGAAGGACATCTTGCCTCTCCCCACCTCGCAAGCGACGCCCAGCCGTGCAAACTCCGACGCAGCGTACCTGCCGTCACTCGAAGTGGATGCCTTTCTCATCCCCCCGATCTGCCGCGAGATGGCGGACCAGTTGGGGTCGACGGCCCTGGCGCCCGTCGCTCAGGCCCTGGCGTCGGCGGCCCGGCGCGGCTGCGCCATGGGCGGCTTCCTAGGTTTAGGCCCCGCAAGCGGTTGCACCACCGCGACCCTCAGCACCGCCCTCCTCTTGGCGGATCGCGGCAAACGGGTACTCCTTGTGGACGCGGCCGACAATGCCGCCTTGACGTCTCTGCTGGGTCTGGACCTTGAGCACGGCTGGGACACGGCCCGCGATCAATCGCTACGCGAATTGGTGATTCGGTCGCTTGAAGATCGCTTCGACCTCTTGCCGAAATCCACCCTGCCGGCGCCGAACAAATCGCGTCCCGGTAGCGTCTCCGAAACTCAGGGTCGTCCCGCCCATCCGTTGTGGCGGCGTTTGGCGGAGCTGACTTCGCATTACGCATTCATCCTGATCGACTTGGGCAGCGAGGCCGCCGAACGCCGCGCCTCGCAACGGGTCCCCGAGGGAAACGGCGAGGCCGCCGCGGCTCCGCGGAGAACCGCCGATGAGACGGACCTGGCCGCCGCTTGCGACGTCCTGTTCTTCCTTCGCGACGCCCGCCGAGGCCGCGAAGCCCATCTCGCCCAACCGCCAAGCCCTTCGCCGACGACGCGGCCGCGAACCTACATCATCGAGAACTTCGCGCCCGGCGCCTAATTTTACTCCGCAGGATAAGAAGCTGGGCAAACTGGGGTATGCAGCTTTGTGGGTCTGCGTAAAGTCGGTAAGCCGGTTTCGGCGATCCTGCGCAGTAAAACTAATCGAGCCGTCCACAGCCGCGGCAAGACTTCGCGGTCTTCGCCGGCCCTTGCATGAGGTGCGACGATGTACGAGAGCTACTGGGGATTGCGGGAAAAGCCTTTTCGCGACGGCGTTTCGGAGGAGTTTTTCTTTCCGGCCGAAACTCATCAAACGGCCATGCTCAAACTGCGTTACGCCATTGACAATTGCCACCCAGCCGTGCTCCTGGTCGGTCCTTCCGGCATCGGCAAGAGCCTGCTTGTCGGCCGATTGCGTCGCTCCCTGCCCGACACGTTCCGCCCCGTCATCCATCTGGCGTATCCCTTTCTGGCACCCGGGGAACTCCCGCTTTACATCGCATCCGAGGGGGGC
>JAAZNR010000422.1 GCA_012798155.1 Thermogutta sp.
GCGCGGGTGATCTGGATCGCGTTGGCGTCGGTGCCGGTGGCCTTGCCCGCCGCCGCCAATTGATAGGGAATGCCGTTGCCTTCGGCGGCCTGGATCAGGCGTTCCACGACCTTGGGGTTCATGTTGGGACCGCGATAGATGACCGGCCCCTTGCCGATGGCGATGTCGCCTTCTTCCTTTTTCTCCAAAGTCGGGCAATCGGTGGCGAAGGTCACGTCCACGGCGATGCCCACGTGAGGATCGATGCCGAAGGCGCTGGTCCGGGCGCCGCGGAGGCCCACTTCCTCTTGGACCGTGGAGACGGCGTACGCGGCGGCGCGGAGCTTGTCGGGCCGGACCCGCCGCAGGGCCTCGATCACCGTCCACGCGCCTGTCTTGTCGTCCAGGCCGGAGGAGATGATCCGCTGGTTGAGCAGCGTGCGGTAGGCCAATTCGATGGTGACGCAATCGCCGATGCGGACCCGTTCCGCGGCCTCCGCCTTGTTGGCCGCCCCGATGTCGATCCAGAGGTCCTTGAGCTTGGGCACGGCCTTGCGCTCCTCCTCGGTCAAGAGGTGGATGGGTTTGCGGCCGATGACGCCCGGCACCGGTCCCGCGGCCGTCCAGATCACGGCCCGCTGGCCGACCAGGTTGATGGGGTCCCAGCCCCCGATGGACTGGAAGAAGATGAAGCCGTTCTCGTCGATGTACTGGACGATCAGGCCGATCTGGTCGCAGTGGCCGGCCAACAGCACGCGGAAGGGAGAGGCGGCGTTCCGCACGGCGATGACGTTGCCGTGGACGTCGGTCCGGACTTGGTCGGCGAAGGACCGCGCGTGGGCGCGGACGACGTCTTGGCCCGGCCTCTCGTAGCCCGAGGGGCTGGGGGTTTCCAGGAGCTTGGTCAGAAAATCGAACGCGACCGATTCCATGAGCGACTCTCCATGTATCGAGGCATTAGCGTCGAAGATGATCCGCGCCCGGCCCGGGGTGCCGGGGCGTCCAGCCGGCCGCCGAGAAGCGACGGTCGGCCGCTCACCGTACTGAAACTCTCCCATCATACCGTCTTGACGCTTGTTGAGCTACCGGCATAGGATGAAGACTTTGCCGCGTCTTGCAAGGGCGAAGTGCGCTTGGGCGGCGGGTTTGCCCGCCGCAACGTCACGATTTCCATCTCCCCGCTAGTCGATCAGGGGGCATTTCGGCCTCCCCCGGGCCGCCTCCTGCGAGGCATACCATGCAGTCCGTCAAGGTCGGGATACTCGGGTTCGGCACGATCGGTTCGGGCACGGCGCGGTTGCTGCTGGACCACCGCGAGCGGATTCGCCGTCGAGCCGGTTGCTCCCTGGAATTGGCTCGGATCGTCGATAAGGACCTCGCGCGCCCCCGCAACGTGGCCGTGCCCCGGGAATTGCTTTCGGACGACGTGGATGCCTTGATCCGCGATCCGGACATTCGGATCGTGGCCGAGTTGATCGGCGGTCTCGAACCCGCCCGAACGCTGGTGGCGGCCTTGCTCGAAAACGGCAAGGACGTGGTCACGGCCAACAAGGCCCTGTTGGCGGAGCACGGCCCGGAATTGTTCGAACTCGCCCGACGGCACGGCCGATCGATCGCCTTCGAGGCGGCCGTGGCCGGCGGCATCCCCATCATCGCGGCCATCGCCCAAAGCCTGACCGCCAACGAAATCGGTAGCATTCACGCCATTCTCAACGGCACGAGCAACTTCATCCTGACGGAGATGGAGGAAAAGGGGGAGGAATACTCGGCCGCCCTGGCCGAGGCACAACGTCTGGGATACGCGGAGGCCAATCCCGCCATGGACGTGAACGGCAGCGACGCCGCCCAGAAACTGGCGATCCTGGCCCGGCTGGCCTTCTGCTCGCAGGTCTCGTGGCGCGACATTCCCCGCGTGGGCATCGAGACCGTGCAGGCGGCGGATATGCGCTATGCCCGCGAGCTGGGCTATAGCATCAAGCTGCTGGCCGTCGCCGAACGGACCGGCCAGGGGTTGCAGTTGCACGTCTCGCCGACCTTGGTTCGCCGCGGCACGCCCCTGGCCGAGGTCCGCGGGCCGTTCAACGCCGTTCGCGTGGTGGGCGACGCCGTGGGGCGGGTGTTTTTCCACGGGCTGGGGGCCGGGCAGATGCCCACCGCCTCCGCCGTGACCGCCGACATCATCGACACGGCGGTGGGGCGAGCGGCCATCACCTTCCGCAACCTGCGGCTCTGGGAAAGGGACGGCGACGCGCCCGTCCTGCAGGACGCCCAAAGCATCGCCGGCCGCTTCTATCTCCGCTTCCACGTGCAAGATCGTCCCGGCGTGTTGGCCGAAATCGCCGGTATTTTGGGCAAGAACCAAATCTCCATCGCTTCGGTCATTCAGCATGAGGCCGAGGAGGGAGACGGCGGAGCGGTGCCCCTCGTCATCATGACCCACGAGGCCCGCGAGGGCGCGATGAGCCGGGCCATGGACGCGATCGAC
>JAAZNR010000423.1 GCA_012798155.1 Thermogutta sp.
CCGAGGAGGCCGAAACGGAGGTGAAAAAGCTCCTTGGGCCGCAAGGCAGCGTCCTGGTGTTGCCCAAGTCCAAGCAATTGTTCGTCACCGAGACCGCGGGGAAACTGCGAACGATTCGCCGGGTGATCGACGCGATCGAGAACCCCGAGGCGGCCTCCGACAACGTTCGCGTGATTCAGGTCAACCCGTCCACGGTGGATCAAGTGCTGAACATCGTTCGGCAAATGTTTCAAATACCGGTCGATCAAAACGCCACGGAGGACGGAAATCTGCGATTCGCATTGGACCCGGGCGGGGCCAGGCTGCTGGTAACCGGAACGCCCGACATGCTGGATCGATTCGCCAAGGTAGTGGAGGCAGCCGATCCGACTGCATCCGGGGACTACCATTCCGGCATCGATTCCACGCCGCAATTGGAAGTCTACCCGGTAACGGCTGCCGACCCGCAGGCCGTGCTGGAGGTCCTTCAAACGCTGCTGGTCGGCATGCCCGACGTTCGCTTGGCCATCGATCCAAAGACGGGAAATCTGATTGCCTTCGCCCGGCCGGCTCAGCACGCGACGATTCGGGCAACGCTGCAACAACTTCAGGGCGAGGCAGGACAGGTGGAGGTCATCCCTCTTCGGGTCGTGGATCCGCAATTGGCGGTGCTGGCCATCAACAAGCTTTTCGGAGCCGCGGACGGCAGCAACGTCAACGCCCCGACCGTGGACGCCGACGTCATGACCCGGCAGCTTCTGATTCGCGGCAGCCGCGCCCATATCGAGCAGATTCGTGACATGCTGCGAAAGATGGGCGAGCCGGAGCCGGGGACGGGCAGCGGAAGCATGAACCTCATCCGCACGATACCCATGTCACCCGACGTCGCCGAGGCCATGCTGCGGGAACTCCAGACCGTCTGGCCCAGCATACGAGAGAATCGCTTGCAAGTGATTACGCCGCGTTCCGTCTCCGAGAACGCTTCGGAGCCTGACGCTTCCGGCTCTACCGGCGCCGGCGGCCAACCCGTCGAGCGCGGGGAACTGGAGTCTTTTCGCATCCCGCTTGGAGCGGCGGGAATGACTACACGCAGATTAGTAGGAGGCAACATGCCTAGTCGGGCCTCGGGGCAAACCCCCTCGACCTCGTCAAGCGACCAGCCAAACCAGCCCCAACCCACTCCGACCTGGCCGTCTCCCGGCGGTTGGGGACCTCCGGGCGGTTTTCAACCACCCGCTCCGCAAGGCTCGAGTGATCACGACCACTCCGATGAACACAGATCCGGTTCCGATCGTTCCCCTTCCGTCCCACCGACTGACAATCGGCTGACCTCCGAGGGCGGGCTACCTCAAGACCTTGAAACTAGCTTTCGGCTCATAAGCCAGTCAGCAGAGGGGAGCGTCAACGAGGCCGAAACGAGCGTCAACGAGGCGGAAAGGAGCGGCGAAGTTCAGGAGGCGCCCTCCCAAACTGAGGCCGGTGATGCGGCTTCGATGCCGCCGCCCGCCGGTTCGCAGCCGGCATCGCCAGGGGAGCCTCTCGCCGCGCCGCCCGCGGACGCCCCGAGCACCCCGGCGACGGGCGCGCCGCCGGTCGTGGTGGCCGTCACCCCTGAAGGCCTCGTCATCGCCTCCCAGGACCCGGACGCCCTCAACCAACTGGAAGATTTGCTTCGCAGGATGATGACCACCGGGCAGTACCAACAAAGCAGCGGCCCGGAACTGGTGGTCTATTACCTGAAA
>JAAZNR010000424.1 GCA_012798155.1 Thermogutta sp.
CCGCCACGGAACCGGCGTCCTCAGGCGGCGGGAAATGGACGTGCCCGGTTCGTGCCCGCGCGAGTCTCCCTCGCCCGGCCGTGATTCTGGAAGGCGGTGAAGCCCATGAAATATGTCCCTCTCCCGGCGATCCGACCCAAGCCCGGCGGCGGTCTCCAACCGGGCGCAGCCCCGCGACCGGCCGGACGAGCGACGCGACGGCGGCCGCCGCTGGCATTCGGCCGAGCGAGCGCCGCGCCCTTTCTTTGCCTCTTTCTTCGCGTGACGCCTCTTTGCCTGTTTCTTTGCGTGACGCCGGTCTTCGGGACGGCTTGGGCAACGGAGAACGGCCTGATTCTGTTGGCGCCGTCCGCGGAGGACTTGCCTCCGTCCTTACCGGCCGTACCGCCGAGCATCCCGGCCGGCATCGCCCCGGCACCCTCGCCCGATGCCGGCTCAACGGCGATCGGCCCCTCCATTTCCGCGGCGCCTGCCCCCGCTGCGGGGCAAGGCGGTTGGGTCCGGGCGGGGACGGGACGGAGTCAGGGATACCCCGGCGGAAGTTCCGTGCCAGGCAATCCGCCGAGCACGCCTGGAGCAACGGTCGCAGTGCCGAATGCCTCCCAGACCGCCCAACCGCCCGCCATGTTCTACGGCACCGCCCGACCGCTGATCAATCCAGCCGCCGCCTCGCCGAGTCCTCAGGGCGGCCTTTCGCCGGGCGGATCCTCGCCGTATGCACTCTTCCCCAACGGGGGAGCACCACCGAACGGGGGAGCACAGCCCGGGGTCGGGCCGTATGCGGCCGGTCAGCCCGGTCCCTACGCGATCCCGAGACAGGAACCGAAAAAGGGGTGGTTCGGCCTGCCGAAGCTCGATTTGAGCAAGCTGGGCCTGGGCAAGGTGTTTCGGCGCAAGCCGCAGAACCCCACTTACGGCCCCGTCGCTGCCCCGACGGCGATTCAGCCCAACCCGAGCGCATGGCGGGAAGCCGCCACCGCAGGGGCATCCGCCGGCTACCCTCCCCAAACGACGGGTGAGGTAATTCGCCAACCCGACTGGAACCGCCCCGATCCCCCGCGGTTTAGCGGCACGGCGACCAATGTCCCGCCGCAGGTCTACGGGGGGGTTACCTCTGTACCGGGAGCGAGTACCGGCGTCGAGGCGCGGGCGGCCGCGCCGCAATGGAATCCCCAGAATCCGTACGCTGCCCCGTATGCCGTGCCGCCGCGATCCGACCCGGCCTGGGCAACGACTCCGCAAGACTTGCCGCTGACGGCATTGCCGCCGCAGGGGGGGCAGGCTGAGCCGTCTATGCCCCTCAATTCGGCGGGAGAATCGTCGCAGGTTGCCCGGATCGCCTCGCCTACGCCGTACGCCGGGCCGTCGGGCACGCTCTTCGGCGGCACCGGTACCCCGCCGGCCACGGCACCGACGCCGGATGGGGGGGTCTTCGGCAAGCCCACGTTCTGGGATCGGGTCAAGGTCTGGTGGAAGGACGTCACGACCCCGCGGCGGGACAACCCCCGGGCGGCCCTCTTGCCCCCCGGTCAAGCCTGGCACAATCTCCAAAGCCGGCTGGAACCGCGGCCGCAAACGCCGGGCCAAGACCCCTTTACGGCGCAGCGCGGGGAGCCGTACGCGGTTGATGCCGCGGAGCCGGGGGCCGCCTCCGCCATGCAGCGGCGGAACTACTCGCCCGCCCTCCTCCCCCCGCCGCAGCCGCAATTGCCCGGCAGCGTCTCGCGATGGTAGGCTGATCTCTGAACATCTGACGCGGCAGCCCCGGCGGACGGCGAAACGCCTTTCACCCGGCCTTGCGCGACGCCCCGTCGTTCTCTTGCGTTGCTTGCCGGGATTTGCTAACCTCCGCGACCCGGTCGGGCGGCGGCTCGCCATGAGGCGGCCTTGAGGTTCTCGGCGGCCGCATTGCCCGCCGCGGCGGAAGGGCACGTGAAGAGGGAGAGCGGTGATCGAATTCGAGATCGAGCGCTGTTCACGGCATTGTGTGGTGACCGGCCGCGAACTCAAGCCCGGCGAGGAGTATTACACCGTCTTGATGGACGACGGGGGGCAGTGGCGGCGGTTGGACTATTCCATCGAGGCGTGGCAGGGGCCGCCCGACGAGTGCGTGGCCTGGTGGCGAGCACGCATCCCGCCGCCTTCCGGCACGCGCAAGCATTGGGCCCCCGACGACGTCATGCTGCACTGCTTCGAAGAGTTGGAGGGCGACGCCGGGCGGGCAGATTTCCGCTACGTGCTGGCCCTCCTCATGATGCGGCGGAGAATCCTACGCCTCGAGCAGACGGAACGGATGCCGGACGGGAGCGAGCGTGCCACCTTCTATTGCCCCAAGCGGGACGTCTCCTACACGGTGCCGGTCGTCCTCCCCGACGAGGCCCGACTCCAAGCATTGCAGGAGGAGATTCAGCGTCTATTTTCAGGCGGCGCGGGCCGGGATGCGAGCTGAGCCGAGATGCGTGCTGATCCGAGTTGCGGACTGACCCGAGTTGCGAGCGGAACCGGGATGCGAGCGAAAGTGCGGGCTGAGGTGCCGACAGGGTGAGGCTTGGGCACAATCGCCACGAGCGTGGCGAGAGAAAATCCGGCCGGATCGCCGGGCGAATCGACAAGGTGCTGCGAGCATGGATGCCGAGGGAAGGCGTGGAAGAAGACGTCCGGCGCGGGCGACCGTATTATGGCTGGGCCTGTTGCCGGCGGCGGCGTTGTGCGGTTGCCGGATGTTTCCCCCCGCCGAAACGGCCTACGTCGGCCCGCAATTGCCTCCCGCTCCCACCCTGGAACAGATCGCCGCGTTCGTGAACGGGAACTCGACGCGGATTCAAACGTTCATCGCGGACGAGGCGGTGATTTCCGGGCCGGGGATCCCCTCGCTACGGACCCAGATCGCCTTCGAGCGGCCGCGGCGGCTCCGCATGCGGGGCGAGACGGGGCTGAGCGGGATGGAATTGGACGTGGGCAGCAACGATGAGGTGTTTTGGTTCTGGGTCAAGCGGAACCAGCCGCCGGCCTTGTATTACGCCCGTTGGGCGGACTACGATTTGCCCGGCAGTGCCGCCCGGCAGGCCGTGCCCCTCGACCCGCGGTGGCTGACCGAGGCCTTCGGCATCGTGGAGATCGACCTCGGCTCGCCGACGGAAGGGCCGGTGCCCTTGGCCGGCAATCGCCTGGAGGTCCGCACGCGGCGGCAGACGCCCGAGGGGCCGATGGTCAAGGTGATCGTGCTGGATGCGCAATACGGCCTGGTCTTGGCCCAGCACCTGTACGATCCGCAAGGCCGGTTGCTGGCCTCGGCGGTGTCGTACGATCATCGCCGCGACCCGGTGTCCGGGCTGGTCATGCCCCGCGCCGTGGAGTTGCAGGTCCCCCGGGCGGACATGACGCTCCGCGTGCATTTGGGGAATACGCGGATCAACCAGCCCATCCCGGACCCCGCCGCAACCTGGAACATGCCGAGTTACGCCGGCTATCCGCTGGTGAACCTGGCCGATCCGACCATGCGGGCGATTCCGGTCCCGCAAACGCAGCCGGTGGTGTACGCCGGGCAGGCGATCGTTTGCCCGCCGCCCGTCGCGGTGCCGGCCTATTGATGCCCCGCGAACATGGGCGACTGGGGGCTGCGCTACGCTACGACCCCAGCCACCCACGACCCCGACCCCAGCCACCCGGCTGGTTTCGTAGCGCAAATGTGAGCCACCAGCGTAAGCTGGTGGTGAAAGCGCTACGAACACGGCCCGGCTGGGGGCTGCGCTTCGCTCCGACCCCAGCCACCCGGCCGCTAGCGGCTGGCGCTTGCGCGTCTGCATAACGCTTGCGTTTTGATATCCGTTCCCTGAGCAGCCGGCGTAAGCCGGCGGGCTTTTCACGCAACACGATTTTCACAGCGCGATGTGAGCCGCCGGCGTAAGCCGGCGGATGGAAGGGCGCTCTAGGCGCGGTTGCGCTTGCCTTGCG
>JAAZNR010000425.1 GCA_012798155.1 Thermogutta sp.
ATTCCTCACGATCCTCACAGCCGTTACGGTCTTCGTGATCGTGAGTTCCGATTCCGGGGGCGGGCAAGCCGATCAAGCCAAGGCGGGCAGTTCGTAGCCCTTCCGTCGCGGCCGAACGACGTAGGACGACTGATTGGCGCCCTCGTGATTGGTAAACTTTTCGGTCGCCGGATCCCACTTCAGTTTGAAGCCGACCTCGCCGATCTCTCGCACGATGTTCACGAGGTAGCAAAGCGCCGTGGATCGCAGACCGTATTCGATGTCCGCGTTGCACTTGCCCCGGGTCTTGACGCAATCCAGCCAATTGGCGATATGATATTCGGTCTCGGGCCGGGTGATCGGACCGGGGTTGTCCGGGCGTTGCAAGAGTTCTTTGGGATTCGTGGAGATCTTGTCGCGATTGATTTCGATCTTGCCGTTTTCCCCGATGAAGATCGCTCCCAGGCCCGGCCCCCAATCGCCGTCCAAGTGCAGGCGCAATTCCGTGCCGTTAGCGTACCACATGCGCACTTTGGCGCGCGGACCGGCCACCGGACGTGCCAATCGATTCAGGTATTCGAGATACGTCGGATCGTCGTCCGGCACGCGCTCGAATTGTCCGCAAGGCCCGGAGTAGACCGGTTCCTCGAGCACCATCTCGACCGGGCCGGTCTCATCCGTTCCCAACGCCCTTTGAATCTGGTCGTAGGAGTGCGTGCCCCAGCCGGTGACGCCGAAGCACAATCCGCCGCCGTCATAGTCCCACCAACGTTCCCAACCGTGGTGCAGTTCGGGGTGGTAGGGGCGAAGCTCGGCTTGATTCGTCCAGACGTCCCACCAGCCTTCCTTGCCGCCCTGCGGCAGGGGCATTTCCGGTTTGCCCGGCCATTTCTCGGGGCCGACGAAGTTGGGGGCCAACACCGTCTTGATCTTTCCGATGGCCCCATTCTTGACCAGATCAC
The DNA here is from genome assembly GCA_012798155.1 of Thermogutta sp. Classification (GTDB taxonomy): domain Bacteria; phylum Planctomycetota; class Planctomycetia; order Pirellulales; family Thermoguttaceae; genus Thermogutta. The sequence goes on from JAAZNR010000425.1 coordinate 942, forward strand.
TGGCCCAATTGTTGTAGGGCATGGAGCGCTGCTGCGTGCCGACTTGCGTGACCCGATTGTAGCGGCGAGCCGCGTTCACCATATATCGCCCCTCCTGGATGGTCAGGCACATGGGCTTCTCGATATAGGCATCCATTCCCATTTGCATGGCGGTAACCGTGATCCAGGCGCGGGCATGGGTGGTCGTTTCAACCATCACCCCGTCCGGTTTCTTTTCTTCGATCAGCTTGCGGAAATCATCGTACCCGACCCAGTTGCGGCCGGCGGCTTTTTCGCCGATGAAACGGTCCACGGCCGGACGAAAGCAGTCGCTGACGTCGACGATTTCCAGATTCTTCAATTCCTGGGATTCCGCGACGATTCCGCGTGCCCGGCCGCCCAGGCCGATGATGCCGACCTTCACGCGCTCCGAGGCCGGCGCGGCACCTTCCAAGCCCAGAGCCTTGCCCGACACAAAAAGCGGCACGCTCAACGCAGCGCCTGCCTTGAGCACGGAACGACGCGATAATTGCGACGACGACATGGGAACCTCTCCTTTCCAACGTGGAATCGTGACGGTTCGGAGGGCACAAGGCGGTCCGATTTCAACACCGCCGATATTGTGGAACAAACGCGATCCCACCGCAAGCGCCGGAGATGGAAAAGAAAAATGGAGAACCGGCCTTGCCCGCCGCCGCATGGGCGTGGATTCGGTCGTCGAAGAGATTCAGTCGTCGAAGAGGCCGTCCACGAAGACTTCGGCGTCGAAGGGAAGTAGGTCCTCCGGCCGTTCGCCCACGCCGACGAATTTGACGGGGAGGCCGACTTGCTGACGAATGGCCACGACGACGCCCCCCTTGGCCGTGCCGTCGAGTTTCGCCAAAACCAGCCCGGTACAGTTTACGGCATCCGTAAAATGCTTGGCCTGGCTGATGCCGTTTTGGCCGGTCGTCGCGTCGAGGACGAGGAGCACCTCGTGCGGGGCCCCAGCCACTTGTTTTCCCAACACGCGGTGAATTTTGGACAATTCTCGCATCAGGTTTTGATGCGTCTGAAGCCTTCCCGCGGTGTCCACGATGCAGATGTCGGCCCCCTGCTCCAAGGCGGCGGCCACGGCCCTGTGTCCCACGGCGGCGGGATCGCTTCCTTCCGGTCCCGTCACGATTTCCACCCCCAATCGCTCGGCCCAGGTGCGAAGCTGCTGCACGGCGGCGGCGCGGAAGGTGTCGGCCGCCCCCAGCACGACCTTCTTGCCTTGACCTTTCAACATGTGCGCCAGTTTGGCGATGGTCGTCGTCTTTCCGCAGCCGTTGACCCCGCAGATCATCAATACCGTCAATCCGTCGGGGGCCAAATTCAACGGGGCCGCGGGCTGGCGGAGAAGTTCCTTCAAGTGGGATTTGATCTCCGCGACGGCGTCTTCCCATTCGATGACGCGATTACGATACTTGTCCCCGAGACGATCCACGATTTGGCGCGAGGCTTGCACGCCCATGTCCGTGCGAACGAGGACCTCGAAGATCTCGTCCAGAAAGGCCTGATCGACCAGCCGCCCCTTCGCCTTGAAGAGGTCGCGGATGTCCGTTTGCAGGATTTGTGCGGTTTTCTTGAGACCTTGCTTGATCCTATCGAAGAGTCCCATGGTCCAACGTCTCTCTATTCAGCTTCTTGCGACGGATTCTTGCGACCGAACGATACCCGTCCGCGGAGACCGGCGGCTGTGCGGAGACCGGCGGCATACCTTGCGTCTTGTCCGCGTCCGTATTCGGGATAGAGGCTGTGCCGGCGACTTCGTCATGCTAGTGCTCTGTTACAGCTTAATTTTAGGATTAGCCGACGTGCGAGCTTGTGAGCACGTCCCGGTACATTCCGCAAAACGGCCCTATGCCAATCCCCATTTTTAGCTGTGACAAAGCACTTGCACTGAGCGTTCCTCAGCAGTCAACTCCACGATATACTTCTTGCTTATGGCAACCTCCTTATCGAACAAGACGACAAGGAGTCTCGCCGAAAATGCCAACCAAGCCAACCCTAATTTCTGGCTGTCACAGAGCACTAGCCCCTTCGGCAAACCGGTCAAGGAGAGGCTTCCAGTTCCCTGCGGCGATCGTCCGAAGCGGCCTTTTGCTCACGCAACAGGCGATCGAGGATACCGTTGACAAATGCCCCGGAGTGCTCGGTGCCGAACGACTTGGCCAATTCGACGGCCTCGTCGATGACCACGCTCGGGGGCGTGTCCGTGTAGAGCAATTCATAAGCTCCCAATCGCAAGACGTTGCGATCCACGGCGGCCATGCGGTCCAGCGTCCAATTCTCCGCGACCCTTTGCAGTCGCTCGTCCAATTCCCGGCGGTTGCGCCGCACGCCGGCCAAGAGGTCTTTGGCGAAACGCACCAAATCCGGCTGGCGAAGACCGTTTTGGATCATCTCCTCACCCTTGGCCGGGTTGTTTCGAGGATTGAGGTCGTCTTGGAACAAGAGTTGTAGCACCAGGACTCGGGCATGGCGGCGATCGGGGGCGGGATGAGTCGTCACGGACTGCGCTCCATGGGGACCCGGGACTTGTTTCTTGGACATGGACCGAACCGCGACCTCATTATCGATCCCCTTGTCGGCCGGATGAGACGACCTCTCTCATTCGGCGGAGGATCGCTACCATCTGCAAAGCCGCTTCAGCGCATTCCGCGCCCTTGTTGCCGGTCTTAGGACCGGTTCCGTCCTTTCCGTGCACGGCTGGCAGAGGGGCGGAACGGGCGATCGCCTGCTGCAGGGTTTCGCACGTCAAGACCCCGAAGAGAACCGGGATACCGATCTCCATCCCCAGCTTCGCTAGCGACAGGCTCACCGCCCGATTGATGTGCGTGTCGTGCGACGTCTCGCCCTTGATGACCGCGCCCAGGCAGAGCACGGCCGAGTAGGCGCCGGATCGGGCGGCAACGGCGGCCGCCGTGGGAATCTCGAATGCCCCAGGTACCCAGAAGACGTGAATGTCGTCGGACTTCATCCCGGCTTGACGCAAGACGCCGACCGCGCCGTCGAGAAGCCCGTGGGTGATCGTCTCATTGAAACGGGCGACGATGATCGCCATTTTACCGCAGTCCGGTGGGGAATGGTCCCACCATTCGCGGTATGTGACGGCCGGTGACGTGTCGAACGTCATGGTTCGTATCTCTTATTCTCTTTCCTAACTGGACTTTTGCAAACTGCTCCCCTCTCCCTCTGGGAGAGGGGCAGTGGGTGATGGCTTGGTGAAGTTAGGCAATCACGGCAAGCCGTTTTCGCGCCTAATTGCCCTCGCCATAACCCTCTTCCAAGCCGGACGAGAAATTGTCACGACAATTTGCAAAAGTCCAGTCCTAACTTTTTTCTGTCCGTATGTCTCGATTCGTATGTCTCGTATCTTAGGGCACTTAGGGAACTTCCTTTTCGGGCACCCAGCCTTTTTCCCCCTGCCCTGCTTTTTTCTGCCCTGCTTTTTTTCCGCCCTGCCCTCGTTCGCTGCCGGCCGAATCGTCAACGCAGCAAAGAGGGCCGATAACCAATGCTACGCCTGCTACGCCCGAAAACAGCGTGCCGCATCGGAACGCTCGATGCCTTGAGGTCGTGATCCGGCTGGGGGCGATTCCGGTCCGGCGGGTCATCGCATGTTCATGCTCATGAGGAATTCGGCGTTGGTCTTGGTCTTGGCCAAGCGTCCCACCAAGAATTCCATGGCGTCCGGGGCGTTCATCTCGTTGAGGACCCGACGCAGCACGCAAATCCTGCGGTATTCTTCGCGGTCCAGCAGCATCTCTTCCCGCCGCGTGCCGGAGCGATTGATGTCGATGGCGGGCCAGATTCGTTTGTCCACCAGCTTCCGGTCGAGGACGATTTCCATATTGCCCGTACCCTTGAACTCCTCGAAGATCACTTCGTCCATCTTGCTGCCGGTATCGATCAGGGCCGTGGCGATGATCGTCAAGGAGCCGCCTTCGTCGATTTTTCGGGCCGAGCCGAAGAATCGCTTGGGTCGCTGGAGGGCGTTGGCATCCACGCCGCCGCTGAGGATTTTGCCGGAGTGCGGGCACTCGGCGTTCCAAGCACGTGCCAAGCGGGTGATGGAATCCAGAAATATCACCGCATCGCGGCCGTACTCCACCATTCGCTTGGCCTTTTCCAGCACCATTTCGGAGACTTGGATGTGCCGAGCGGGGGCCTCATCGAAGGTGGAACTGATGACTTCGCAGTTCGAACCTTTGACCTGGCGTTCCATGTCGGTCACTTCTTCCGGCCGCTCGTCGATCAAAAGCATGAACACGTAGCTGTCCGGATAGTTGTGCAGGACGGCCTTGGCCATTTTTTGGAGCAGGATCGTTTTACCCGCCCTGGGCGGGCTGACGATCAGGCCGCGTTGGCCGAAACCGACCGGCGCGACCAAATCCACCACGCGGCATTCGATTTCGTCGCTCGTCGTCTCGAGCATGATCCGCTGGTCGGGATGGCAGGGCGTGAGATCGTCGAAGGCGATCCTTTTTGCCGCCAGATTCGGGTCTTCGTAATTGACGGCCTCCACCCGCAAGAGCGCGAAGTAGCGCTCGTTTTCCTTGGGTGGGCGTATCTGTCCGGACACGGTCATCCCCGTCCGCAGGCCAAATCGTCGGATCTGACTGGGAGAAACGTAAATATCGTCGGGGCAGGCGAGGTAGTGATAGTCCGGGCTGCGGAGGAAACCGAAACCGTCCGGCAGAATTTCCAGCGTACCTTCCCCGTAGATCAAGCCGCTGAGCTTGATCCGTTCCTTCAAAATGCGAAAGATCAGCTCTTGGCGATTGATGCCGGCGATATCGGTGAGGTTGTCCTTGCGAGCCTCCTCGATCAGTTCCGCCATCGACATCCGCTGGAGAACCGCGATATTCGTGTCCCCGGATTGTTTGATCTTTTCCAGTTCGCGGTCCTCGTCCTCCGTATCGAGGCGGCCCTCGACCAGTTGTTCCGCGATGGAAAGCGGTTCCTTGTCCTTATCGGGGCGGCGTCGGGGGCGATGCCCGCCCTGCGGCGAACCGTCGCCGCTCTCGCGGCTGAAACGCCGGGGCGGCGTCGATGCGGAGTCGTGGAGATTGGCGTCGTGCGATTGGGACATGGGGTGAGGCTCCTGATAAGCCGACGATCGGCACGCGATCAGTGCCGGGGAGGGAAAACGCTACAAGGGTTTCAGCGCCATTTGAACATCGGGACATTGCCGGAGGAGTATACCGCCGGGAGATGACACTCGTTCAGCCTTCGCATGGCGTCTTCGCGCCGCGTTTCGGCGATTCCCCGACGGCCTTGCGGCCCTCTCGGCGCGGTCCAGCCGCAATGGGTAAACCGCAAATCGCGCCTCGAGGGCGGGAAGGGCTCCTGCGATACGGGTCAAACACGTGCGCGCCGAACCGCGATCGCGGATCTCCTGCAACGAGGCCGACTAAATGCTCGAAAAAGCGCTAAGCCTGGGGCGGGAATCTAACCGAAAAGCAAATGCCAAAAACGTTCCACTTGAGCCTGAACGTGTTCGCGGGAAGCAGTGTTGTCAATCATGAAATCGGCCCGCAGTCGCTTGAACTCCAGCGATTTCTGTCGGCGCTCGCGCCGCGAAAGGCCTTCCGCGTCGAATCCGCGAAACCGAGCACGCTCCGCGCGAACGCTCGGAGAGGCGTCAACATAAATGATCCTATGGCATAGTTTAGCCCATTTCACCTCCAAGAGCAATGGCGCATCGAGCACCAAGGCGGGTATTCCTTCTCGCGACGCTTGGCGTACCTCGGCGTAAAACTCGACCAGGACCAAGGGGTGCAAAATCGATTCCAGTCTGCGTAGGGCTTGATCACCTTGGGGACCCTCCTGGAAGACGATTTCCGCTAGTTTCTTGCGGTCGATTCCACCCTCCGGAGACACAATCTCCCGGCCGAAGACGGCAGTCAGATCATCCGCCACCGACGGTTTCGTCAACAGGCGATGAGCGACCTTGTCGGCGTCGAAATGGCGGGCGCCCAGCACGGTGAACTCGTGGGCCACTACAGTCTTGCCCGCACAGATTCCCCCCACGATTCCGATGATCCACATGATTCGTTTCTCGCGATCCCGTGGGATAGGGTCGGGTTCGGTATAGGGTCGGGTCCGGGTCCAGGGCCGTTTCGGCACCCGACGCAACTCAGAGGGCCGGGCCGGCGTCTATCCGATCCAACTCCTCCGGCCGAGAAGTCCGGCTCACCGCGATTCCAAGGCCTGCATTTCTCCCCAATTCGGGCCGCTCCGGACGTCCACCTTCAGCGGCACGTTCAAGGAAAAGGCATTCTGCATTTCTTCACGGAGCAATTCGGTGACAAGCGGGAGTTCCATGCAAGGACACTCCAGCAACAATTCGTCGTGGATTTGCACCAGCAGCGCGGCTTGAAGCCGCTCTTGTCGCAATCGCCCGTGGACGCGAATCATGGCCTTCTTGATCAAGTCGGCCGCGGAACCTTGAATGACCGTATTGACGGCCGTCCGTTCCGGCAAATTGCGCTGCCGGTTGGGGTCCTCGCGGACTCCGCTGATTTTACGCTTTCGTCCCAAGATCGTCTGTACGAAGCCGTGTTCGCGACAATCGGCGAGGACCGTCTCGAAGAAGCGATTGATGCCCGGATAGCGGGCAAAATACGAATCGATGAATTGGGCGGCCTCCTCCTGGGATATGCGCAACTGCTTGGCCAAGCCGAAGGGTGTCTGGCCGTAAATCACGCCGAAGTTGACGGCCTTGGCCCGGCGCCGCATCTCCGGGGTGACCGCTGCCGGGGGAACGCCGAATACTTCGGCCGCCACCGCGTGATGAATGTCTTGATCCTCGGCGAAGGCGCGGCAGAGGTGTTCGTCGCCGGAGAGGTGCGCCAGAATCCGCAACTCGATTTGCGAGTAGTCCGCCGACACCAAGGCCCAGTCCTCTTCCGCGATGAAAGCGGCTCGAATCGCACGCCCTTCTTCCGTCCGAATGGGGATGTTTTGCAGATTGGGGTCGCTGGAGCTTAGCCTGCCGGTGGCGGTGACGGCCTGATGGAATGACGCGTGAATCCTGCCGGTACGGGGGCAGACCATTTGCGGAAGCGCGTCCACGTACGTGCCCTTGAGTTTGGCGTACTGGCGGTATTCGAGGATTTTTTGCGGCAGCGGATGAAGGGGCGCCAACTCCTCCAGGACCTCCGAGTCCGTACTCGTGCCCGTCTTGGTTCGCTTGACGGGGGGAAGGTGCATGCGATGGAAGAGCACCTCTTGGAGCTGTTTGGGGGAACCGATGTTGAAGGTCATCCCGGCCAGTCGATGGATTTCCGCCTCCAGCTCGGCCATCCGCTCCGCGAACTGACGACTGAGGCTGTCCAGATACTCGGCGTCGATGCGAATGCCGCGGTACTCCATGTCCGCCAAGACGGAGATCAGCGGGATTTCCAGCTCTTGGAAAATACTCTGGAGCCCCTCGCCTTGCAGTTGAGGCTCCAAACGGTCGCGAAGGTGCCAGGGCAGCGTGACATCCTGCCCGGCGTATGCGGCCACTCGGGGAATCTCGACGGAATCGATCTGCCGCTGTTGCTTACCCTTGCCGATCAGCTCGTCGATCTTCGTCGTTTCGTATTCCAGGTAGCGCTTGGCGAGTTCATCCAGGCTGTGGGAGCGGGAGCCGGCATCCAGCAAATAGGCGGCAATCAGGGTATCGAACTCGATCCCTCGCAGCGAGACGCCGATATTGCGAAGAATAATGGAGTCGTATTTCAGGTTTTGTCCCAGTTTGGGGATTTGGGCGTCTTCCCAAACGGGCCGGAGCGCGGCGACGACTTCAGCCTCGGGCAGCGTCTTTGCTCCCTCGGGGCCGCGGACGGGGATGTAATAGGCCGCCTCAGGGCCTGTGGACAAGGCGATCCCGACGAGGGAGGCCCAACGCGGCCGAATGTCGGTCGTTTCCGTGTCCAAGCTGATGCAGGCGGCCGTTCGCAGACGTTCCACGAGTTCCCGAAACGTGTGTGGGTCGTCAACGACCTGGGCGTTGACGGCGATTTGGGGCGGCCGTCGCGTATCGACCGCGGTGGTCGGCAATCGCTCGATCTCCGGTAACAGGCTGCGAAAGCCGAGTTCCTCGCATAGTTGCTGCACGGCTTCCCGGCGAATCGGCCCGGGGCGGGCGGCATCCCGGCAAAACGGCAGCGGCACGTCCGTGCGCAATTCCACCAGCGGTCGCGTGGCTACCATGCGATCCCGGCTGGCGATCAGATTTCGCCGCAGTTTTTCGGGCTGAATCTTGTCCGCCTGGGCGAGGATTTGATCCAAGCTTCCGTATTGCCGAAGCCACTTGGCCGCCGTCTTCGGTCCCACGCCGGGAACGCCGGGGATGTTGTCCGTGGCATCGCCGACGAGAATCTGGAAATCGGCCGCTTGATCGGGCCGAATGCCCCATTCCGCCTCCAAACCTGCGGCATCCAAAAAAGTTCGTTTGCGAAGGTTCAGCAGGCGAACCTTGTCGGAAAGCAATTGGCGGCAGTCTTTGTCGTTCGTGACCAGGACGCACTCGCCGCCCTCCCGCTCTACTTGCCGGGCAATCGTCGCCAAGATGTCGTCGGCCTCGTATCCGGGAACGGAAACGCACAGGACGCCGAGGGCTTCCATGAACCGGCGAATCAGCTCGAACTGCGAGCGGAGGTCATCATCGAGGCGGGGCCTCTGGGCCTTATATTCCGCGTACATCTCCTTGCGGAACGTCGGCTCCGCGGATTCGAACGCGCAAATCAAATAGTCGGGCTGGTATTGCCGCAGGAGGTTCAGGATGTCGCGGACGAAGCCGAATACGGCGTTGACGGGCCGCCCGTCGGGGGCCGTCAACGGCGCGATGGCGTGAAAAAGCTGATGGATGAGGGAGTGGGCATCCACGACGAAGACCTTGCGGTCGGCGGGAGAATCGCCCTCGTTTTTCGCGGAATCCGCGCGGCCTTGGTTCAAGGAGAGCGGCGTTTCGGGATGGGAGCCGGTGGGCGGCTTCTGCATGACAGTGACTCGGTTCGCGGTTCGGACAAGAAGGCGAGACTTTGTCCGCGGTTGGGACGAGACGGCGGCCGTCGCTCCACGCCATCGGCCGCAGTCTGCAAATAGGCATCGTCGCGAACGGCAAGCCGCGAATAGTGCGCCGTCCTTGACCGCCCGCGGTTGCGGCTCAGCTCGGCGCGGTCGCCGTCGTCAACCTATCTTGCGGCTTGGAGGCCGAGAAAACAAGCGGACCGATCTTCCCATCGGACGCCGAACCGGTGTGATTGCTGTCCGACCAGATTCCCACCGCCGCCAGGGTCGGCCGCAAGGGGGAAAAATACTTGCGGTGATCCTCGGCGACGTTGCGAACTTCCGTCAACCATGCATCCGTCGGTCCCTTCCGCACGACGTGTACGGCCGCTTCGATCCGTCCGAAAATCAGAACCCGGAACGATTGGCGGGAAACATTCTCAGCTCGCTCATCGGTGACGGTGTCCCAAACGTAACCCAGGATGTCGTAGCCGTCCGACCGGCGGAAAGCCAAGTACACTTGCAACACTTGGTCATTGCGATCCGCGCGAAAGACGCTTCCTCCGGCGGGGAGTTTTTCGGCAGTCCAGCGCCAGGAGAGCCAGGGCCGTGACCGTATATCGGCCGGACGACTCCGCAAATCGCGATACAAGACGATGGAACCGTCAACGGTGCGGAAGTGGGCGACGCGGCCGATTTCGGCCGGGCCGTCCTCGATCTGAAGGGAGGCTTGACCCCTGAGGGCGGACCATACGTCCCAAGGGTCCGGCCAGGTAACGCGCCCCCCCCGCTTGGACATGCGAGGTCCGCTGAAGTCGAACCGCAACTCGTCCCTCTCAGCGGCCGCCAAAAGACGACTGCCGCTCGCCGGGCTCCGCGTGAGCGCCAACGAGAGGAAGAGCAACACCTGTCGCCGATTCAGCTCCGCCCGACCCGAGGTCGCTTGGCCGACTTGCCGTCTCGCCGCGTTTTCCATACCCGTTCCCCTTGTGGACGTTCGCCGGAAGACCCCGGAGCTGTCATACCTCCTTCCCTCAATATCCATTATGATTTTACGAGTACGTCGGGGTAGCTGCAATAAGTCGGTTTTCAACGCCGCGAGTGACACGCAACGCGGTATTGCGAATTTCTCGCGGAAGGCGAGTCCTTTGCAGCCGGGCTTCAGGAATGGCGGGAAACTGGGAACACCGCGGCGAAGATGTGGAGGAAATCGCATTCCGGGCCGGTCCCTCAACGGCCTCGCTCGCTTCCCAGGAGGGTTGTCGTCCCCTCGATGACGGCTGCCGCGGCGGTGCGGACATCTTCCTCCGTGTTGAATCGACCCAGTCCGATGCGGATCGAGGCCCTGGCTTCCGGTTCCGACAGGCCCAACGCCGATAGGACGTGGCTCGGTTTCGCGG
>JAAZNR010000426.1 GCA_012798155.1 Thermogutta sp.
GCGATCTTGTCACCGGGCGGGAGTTTCCCGTCCGCGAGGGCCGCTTGGAAATTCCGCTGGATGCCGAGGACGTGGCTTTGCTGGATTTTCGAGTCGGGCCTTGACTTCACACCGCCGGCCGCTTGCGATACGACCTCCCTACTACCGATGCTCGTGGTGGCATCGGCGGCTGGACGCTGCCTCTTATGGGCTGTTGCTACGGCGTCATGGGTTGGTTGCTACGGCGCAAACGGCTCTCACTCCGCGGCGGAAAAGGCGTTTTTACGGGATTCCGTTCGGGCGAGAAGGTTTGGATGGGGGACCGAGACCGATCCATCGAACCTCTATCGCACCTTGACACGGAACCGAATGATGCCCCCTTCGCCCGGCTTGAGCGGCCGATCCAGCTCCCATTGCAAGAGCGAGGAGCCGGCCTCGTTGGCCTGCGCCGAAAAGATGGCATCCACGCTTGCCTGAGCGGAGTCGGGCTCATACTCCAATCGCGGACCGAGATTATCGATGATGACCGCGCGTTGGATGGTCGCGGTGCCCACGTTGTCGAATCTCAAAGTAAAGTCCACGGTATCGCCGGGTTGCGCGGCATCGGTCGAGGCTACTTTGATCAGCCGCAGCTTGGCCTCGCCCTGCTCGCTCCGGACCGTGTACACGGCGTGTAGTTTGGACGTGGCGGCCGCTTCGGCGGCCGCCGTGCCGTCGAGAATGATCTGGACGGCCTGATCGGACGACCATGCCGTGGCGGCCTGGACGCCGGCGGCCAGCGTCGGGATTTCCTGCGAATCCAGGATGCCGCTGATGATGGCCAGGAGGTTTTCGTAGGGCTTGAAGGCGTCGCTGAAGCCGTGCGGGCCGATCGACTGCGAAACCGCGCCGTCGCCCTGGCGCGATAGGAATAGCCCGGCGCCGCGTCGGCCGGTCGCGCCCAGAGGTTGGTATCGCTGGGTTCCCACGCCCGGTTCCAGTCTTTCGTCGCGTTGCGCCAGGTGGGTCGGCATGTGGACGCCGGCCGTGCTTTCCGCCTGGTCGTTTTGCTGCACGCTGAGCACTTGCCGTACCGCCGCGAATCGCGGACTGTAGATGAACGCGCGGTTGAACGGCTGAACCACGGTCTTGCCGTCGGCGGCGGCGTATTGCGCGACCGCATCCTCCGGATTGAGGCCGAGCACGCCGTCTTGCGAAGCCGCAGCGAAGGGCGGCAGGTCTCCGCCGTCGGCCAGGAATTCGTCCTGGGGCCATGGGGCGGCAACGCCGGGCGGCGCCCAATTCGTCCGCGGCATACCGGGAGCCGTACCCAAGGGCATCGGCGCGTAGGGCGGCGGAGCGGCGGCCGGGCCGCCGGTTTCCGGCCAGGGTGTTTCGATGTGCTGCACGGGGACGATCGGGCCTCCCGGCGGGGCCGCTTGCAGTCCGGAATACATGCCCGGCGGGGCCGCTTGCGGTCCGGAATACATGCCCGGCGAAGCGGCTTGCGGTCCGGAGTACATGCCCGGCGGGGCCGCCTCCATTTGTGAAAGGGCAGGGGAGGGCAGGGGGGGGCCGGCTACCGGCGGATGGTTCAACGTCCCCAGCGGACGGCAGGAACAAAGAATCGCCAGGCACCCCGCCGCTGGAACCCAGCGAAAGACCAAAGCAGACAAAACCCCCTGGCTTGGCCGCGCCGCGTTCACAGTTTTCATCGCACGCCTCCTGCAACGTCCGGGTGCGCATGGGGAAGGGAGGCCGACTCCGTACGCGGCGGACGAGGGAGGAACTTGACCCTCGCCGGATGGATCACGCATGGCGGGCACCCGAAGAGGAAGGCCGGGTCCGCCTGTTCCTCCGGCATGGGAAGCCTCCCGCCGAGGCGAATGATCGCCACCGGCCGGCCGAGGACGTCCGCCGTCGCCAAGGGGTCCTGGTTCGGCGGTACGTCGAACCAGGGTTGCTCCGGGACGGTCGTCGGCGCCGGAACGGCCTGCGTCGGGTCCTCTACGTAAATGACGCGCGTGACGAATTTGCCTTCCAACGCCAATCGCAGGTCATCGATCGTGATTTCCGCGATGATGGGAAATTGGGCTTCCCGCCCGGGGGGCGGGTAGGTGCGGTCCACGACCTCGACGGTAGGAAACAATTCCATTCCCTCTTGATTAACCAAGGGGATTTCCGTCAACCGCAGACGATAGACGCGGCCGATCAGCAGGCCGGTCGTAAGCGGCACGGGGCGCGGGTCCGAGAAGACGCCGTTTTCCGCCAGTGATACGTGGAGGCCCGCCGGACCCCGAATCTCGACCGGTTGGAAATAGTTTTCCACCGGACCGCCGCCGTGAATCCGCGTACTTCCGATTAAGCCCGGCGGAGTTCTGGCATTGAAATAAAGGTGCGGCGAGGACGGTTGGGCCGGGACCTGCCGCGACCACAGGGCGGCGATGAGGATCAGCAAGATCATCCCCACGGTGCCGGGGCGGCAACCGCCGCGGGATTCGGCCGGCGGCGGGGCCTTCACGCCCGTTTCCTGATCGTGGCGATCCTTGAAAACGCGATCGTGGCGATCCTTGAACAAATGTCTTTCGAACATCGCGCTGCTCTTCGCATCTGGGAGCGGTTTATCGGTGCCCGCGCGGCTTGTTTCCGATTCGGCGATGAAAAAAGGCCGTCCCGTCGTGGAAGCCATGATTCTTCGACGAGGGACGGCCGTCTTATGTACGTCGGCGAAAGGTTCCTGCGGTCCCTGCGCCCCGTTCCGTTCCGCGAGCCGCTGTCTCATTGCGGCATGGCATCCGGGGGACAAGCTTCGGCCGGCATCGCTTGGCCGACGACTTCATGCCCGTAGGACATGGGTTGCCGATAGACGGTCGGTCCCGGCAGCGTCTGCTCGTTGATGAACACGTGATTGGCCGGCTTAGGATAGTTGATGCCGGGGCTTTGCTTGACGTCCACGCGGAATCGGTTTGTGGGCGGAGGCAAGTGGTCTCGCGTGTGGTTGACCATCACGTGCCGCCGCAATCCGGCTTCGCCGCCCAAGGGGACGTGCGGCGGACCGGGCAGCCCGATCGGCGTCCCGCTGATCGGCATCCCGTACTGCGGGGCGTTGACGCCGGAAATGTAGTTCTGCGGAACCGTGCCGCCCGGGACGCCCATGGCTTGCGGAGCGAAGGGAGTACCTTGCGGGCCGTTGGGATAGCCGGCCGGTACCACGTCCTGTAGCCCGATCTCTTCTCCCGGTACTTCAAGGTCGCGATTGCCGATCCGCACGATGGCCAGGATCGAGCCGCGGCGATCCGCCTCCACGATGGGATCGACCCCCGGATCGAGTCGCGTGCTGACCAAGGTTTCCACGCCGGCCAGCGCCAACTCCTGATAATTGGGATCCGGGAGATAGATCACTTTGGTCACGAAATTGCCGCTCAACACCTGCTCGAGGTCTTCCTCGGTAAACTGCACGGGGATGGCGTTATGTGCGAGGAATGCCTCCGTGCGGGGCATCGCCGGACCGATTTCCAAAGTCGGGTACAACTCGACGCCCGGCCGCCCCGGGATATTCGTGAGCTTCAATCGGTACATCGCCCCCTGGGGGAAGTTGTATCGTCCGGGGCAGATCAAGGGGTCGGAGTCGAAGGCTCCGGGGGCGGTAACGTCCCACGATACTTGCATGCCCTCGGGACCCGCGAAAAGGACCTGGGATACCGGCACTTGGGTGGGCGCCAGCATAGGCATGTAGGCCGCTTGAACCCCCGGGCCGGGGCCGCCCACGCCGGGACCCGGCTCCATCAGTCGTTGGGCCGGCGGCAGGTTCTGTTGAAAGGGACCTTTGCAGCCCGCGAGGGCCAGCAAAGCGACACACAGCAGACTTCCGTATCTCATCAGACATCCCCCCTAAATGGAATCCGCTCGGTTGGCACTCATCGGCAACCTCGTATGTAACGCCCGTCGCCGC
>JAAZNR010000427.1 GCA_012798155.1 Thermogutta sp.
CGACTTCCCCTTCGGTCGCGTCTATCAGACGATCGCCCATCACACGTCGATGCTTCCGGACGGGGCCGACGGCGGACAGCCCTGCGGCTATCTTTTGACGCTGCCGGAAGGCAAGGTCTATTTCGCCTGCGACACGGGCCTGTTCCTAGACATGCAGCTTATCGGCAATCGCGGCATTGCCTTGGCCTCGCTTCCCATCGGGGACAATTTCACGATGGGGCCTGACGACGCCCTCGAGGCGGTGCGACTGCTACGTCCCGGGCGAGTCGTGCCGGTCCACGCCAATACGTGGCCCCTGATCGCTCAAGACGCCCACGCCTGGGCGGAGAGAGTCCGCCGGGAAGGCCTCGCGGAACCCGTCGTGTTGGAGCCGGGCGGGAGCATCATGCTGGAGTAAACCCGGCCGAACCGGGTCGCGATTGCGATCCCGCTTACCTGTGCGGCTCTTAGTTTTACTGGACTTTTGCAAACTGCTCCCCTCTCCCTCTGGGAGAGGGGCAGCGGGTGAGGGCTTGGTGAAGTTGGGCAATCACGGCAAGCCGTTTCGCGGCTAATTGCCCTCACCATAACCCTCTTCCAACGCGGACGAGAACTTGTTACCACAATTTGCAAAAGTCCAGTTTTACTACGCAGGATAAGAAGCTGGCAAACTGGGGTACGCAGCTTTGTGGGTCTGCGTAAGATCGGTAAGCCGGTTTCGGCGATCCCGCGCGGTAAAATTAGCGGCCGCAATTGCAATCGCCGCACTCTCCCGTCTCGGCGGATAATGGCGGGCGTTCCGGCGGGAGAGCAACCTGGATCTCGCCCTCCACGAGGCGAACTTCGTACAGGGTTGCTCGAAGATTCGGTACGTCCTCGCAAACGCCGTCCTTCAGACGGAATGCCCACATGTGGCGGGGACAGATGATCGTTCCCTCCCACAATTGTCCGGCGCTGAGCGAGTCGCCCATATGCGGACAGAGGTCGCTCATGGCGAAGACCTCGTCTTGCACGCGGAATAACGCGATATCGTGCCCATCCTTTTGCACCAGGAGGCTCCCGCCCTCCGGTAATTCCTCCAGGTGTGCGACCGTGATATAACGCTTGGCCGGCTTGCCGGTGGATTCCATTTCGCGCACCATGAGTTAAGGAATCTCGAGCACGGCGAGGGAGGACGTCTCGCGCTGCGAGGAAATGCCGCGGAAACGTCAGGCCGTGATTCCCCGCGTCAGCACCATGAATGCCGTCTCCAGGTTGATTTCCTCCTCACGGAAGAGCGTCAGCCGGAATCCCGCCTGCACCAAGATTTCCGCCAATTCGCTGTAATCGGCGTCGTTGCTTTTCAGGGCCACGCGGAGCCGGCCGTCCCTAATGCTCAACGACTCGACGGCGGGATGCCCCTCCAGGCTGCGTGCCGCCCCATCCACATCGTCACGGACGCCGATCCAGAGGATGATCCTTTCGCGTACCCGGCGGAGGACCTCTTGCACGTCCGCGCTGACGACGAGTTTACCCAGTTCGATCATGCCGACCTTGTTGCAAATATCCGCCAACTCGGGCAGGATGTGGCTGGACACCATGATCGTCTTGTCCATCTCACGCAATCGTTTGAGCAGGGCGCGAATTTCGATCCGCGCTCGGGGGTCCAAGCCGCTGGCCGGTTCATCGAGAATCAAAACCTGAGGGTCGTGCAACAAGACGCGAGCCAAGCCCAGGCGCTGGGTCATACCGCGAGAAAGACTCGTGACGAAGGCATCGCGCTTATACGATAGGTCCACCAATTCGAGCATCTCTTCGCAGACCTTTCGCCGCCGCGGACCGTGAATCCGGTAGGCGGAGGCGAAGAACTCGAGATACTCGATCACCTTCATATCGTCGTACACGCCGAAGAAGTCCGGCATGTAGCCGATCAGTCTGCGAATTTCCTTGGGCTGCGTATAGATCGAGCAATCGCAGACGTAGGCCTCGCCCCAGGTCGGCTGGAGCAGAGTCGCCAACATCCGCATGGTCGTCGTCTTGCCCGACCCGTTGGGACCGATGAAACCGAAGAGATCTCCCCGGCGGAGTTCCAGCGTCAATCGGTCCACCGCCCGCTTCTCGCCGTAAATCTTGGTCAAGTCAACGGTCTTGACGACCACCGGTTTGACGTTTTCCTGGGCGGAAGGACCGGATGGGGCGACCGCCGTCTGAGCGTCTGAATCAATCATCTACCCTAGAACCTGCTTAGTAAGAGGGGTTCATGACAATCCGCCGATGCGGCGCGGCTCCGCATCGCCCTCCGCCCCGGCGACTATTCCGCGCCTTGCGCGAGGGAGCCGCCTTCCGCTCCCCGGACCGGCAAGGCCGCGCGGACGTACGTCAACGACTCCTGCCGCGGCGGTTGAGAACCGGCGCCGCGCGGGCGAACGGCAACCGCGCCTTTCGAAGTATCAAGGTCAGCCCTCGCCAATAGTATTGCGCGACCGTTCTCCAGCCAATCCGTCGCATCGAGGTAGGCGTATTGGGCATTCCACAATCGCACGTATCCGTCGCCCCCCGCCGCGCGATAGAAAAGCATCATCCGCAAGATGTACCAGGGGTCGCGGCTGGACCGATCGTAGGGCGCTACCACCTGCCTGGATTGCTGCTGAACGCCCTCCCCCACCGTTTCCACGCGGCGATCGTTGAGCCAAGAGCGCAGCTCGCGACGGTCTTCGCCGACACGGGGCCGCCATGAGGCCCCCGGCTCCAAGCGTCCCACGAAATAGACCCAGCCGCGATAGACGATGACGGCATCGTCCAAGGCGAAGGAAAACCTATTCGTCACGGTTCCGTCCAGTAACTGCTGCCGATCCGAAAGATCCGTTGCAAGCAACGGGTTCTCCGTTGGTCCTTCCAAGGCGGTAAAGACCGCACGGGTGGCCTTGGCCGCCACAGGCAATCCAAGCAGTTCCGCCTCCGGACCCGCAATGCGAACCGTGTAATTTCCCACCGATTCGCCGAAGTCGAGCGAAGCCCCTGCCATGCCTCCCAGCCCTCGGCCCGGCGAAGCGAACCAGCCTACCGATGCGGATGCGGGGCGCAAACCAAGTGCGTCCAAGTATTCCGCGTTCGGTCTCACGTCAAAAAGCCCCGCCCTCGGCGTGAAAAAATTGGCCCAAGCGATGCTCCTGGCCCGACTGCCTTCAAGATCGTAGTCCAGAAGGCCCACCTCGTTGACGAGGACGCCCCGGCCCTTCCACGCCTCGCCCAATTTCCAAGCAAGGGCGCTGACGACAACAAGGATTACCGGAAAGGTCAACCAGGTCCAGCGGCGGTCCGGCAGATACCTCCCCAGAATCAAATAGTCCAATGGGCCGACCAGGACGAAGTAAACGCCCAATAGGATCGCCACCGTAGAGAAAGGCACGAACGTGACGCCGGGGAACCGCTCGAGAGCCGCATGCAATTGTCCGGACAAATCGTTGAACCCATGATGCATCAGCGTCCGCTGCTCGCCGACCTCGCCGCCGTGCATTTCCGTGCGGTCCAGCAGACGTTCCAAAAGACGATGCTTTTGCGACCACTCGCGGATGGCCCGGTGCGACAAATCCACCGTACACAGGACTACGGTGCCGAAGCCGTACTGCCGCCGCAGCACCAAAGGGATATTCCCCTCTTTCGCCGCAACGATTCCCTGGAAACCCGGTACCTGTACCGCCTTGAGAAAAGGCTCTCCGCGGCGAACCACCAGGGGACGAGGGCTTTCGGCATAGGTCTCCAGGGCCGCCGTCTTCCGCAATCGGATACTCCCCGCGAGGCCCCCCGGGACGGCCCAGTCCAAAGGCCCCCCCGGGGCGAAGAGGTCGGCGGCGGATTCATCGACGCTCAAAACCAGACGCCCGCCCGACGCCACCCACTCCCGCAGACCCCGCCACACTTCGCCGCACGAAGCCGATCGCTCCCGAAATCGGGCGTCCGTTCCCGTGGTGAGAATCACGGCGGAAGCCATTTGATAGGACTCGGGATTTCGAGGCAAAGATTCAGGGTCCGTGATCGTCACCCAATAGATGCCGCCCGAGGCGCCCCCCGGGCGGTTCTCCGCGATCGGTTCGGCCCCGATCTGAAGGACGACGGGCTGTTCCAGCGACGGCCCTGCCGCGGCCGTTCCGAATAGCGAGCGCTTCGAGGCCATGCGACGCCGTAAAGCGGGGCCGCCCTCGAGCCGCCATTCGACCGTCACGGCGGCGCCCATCCGGCCCAATCGCACGAGCGACTCCACGGTTCGTCTCTCGTTGCTGTTGACCCGTACTCGGCCGAGAGGATACTCGCACAAAGCCCCTTCGCTGTCCGGGGCGGTGACGACCAGTTCGCCGCTCCCGCCCTTCCTTCCGCCCGAAAGCGTGACCCAGATCGGCGTCCAGAAGCCAGGTTTCCATATCCCGTCCCAGCCGAGTCTGACCGCCTCGATCCGAACGTCGGCATGTTGCGCGGCTTTCGCGCCATCCTTCACAATGCCGTCGCCTTCCGTTGACGGAGCCTGCGCGAACGGTGAGCCGGCCCTACCAACAACGAAGGCGAGACCGGCAAGAAGGAGCAAGAGCTTGCGAAGATTCACCGAATTCACGTACGACCTGATCGCTTTCGGAGAGCGGATGCCGCGCCCCCTCTACGGAATTGTATGCGACAAGCAAAAATTTCCCCCACTTTCCGATCCGTCGGCACGGAATCGTCATTTCCGACCGGGCTACCTCACCTTTACGCACCCTCGGCCCTGCGGTTCGGAGAAAGTTCGCGGCTTCCAATACCACCAAGAGAGGCTATGGCTTGCCACTGTCGGGGCATACGCAGACCAACTTTCCGCATCCGGGGCAACCATTGCCGTACTTCTTTCTCAGGGCCTTCGTCAAATCGATCCGGGCGACATTGGCAATGGTAGTCAACCAGGCGATCACGTCCGCGAACTCGGCCTCACGTTCCTCCTGGGTGCCGCTTCGCAATGCGGCCGCCAATTCTCCGACTTCCTCCATCAACCACATGAACGTCCCATCGATACCCCGCGCGACATCCTTGCGATAATACATCCGGCGTATCAGCGACTGAAAATCCGAAAA
>JAAZNR010000428.1 GCA_012798155.1 Thermogutta sp.
CCGGCGCGGTCGCAGCCGCCACCTCCACCCGGCGATTCGGCCGGACCCCAATATACCAAGCGGCCGGTGGCTCGTCGATGTTTTGCTCCCTGCGGTCGCCGGGGTGGCGGGGGAAACGCCCGGGTGCCCGGCGGAAATGCTCCGGTGGCCCACAAAAATGCCCGCGTGGCTCGCAAAAATGCCCGGGTGCCCGGGGTCGCACCGCTGTAGGGGTGACGCCGGGTGGCTGGGGTCGCAGCGAAGCGGAGCCCCCAGCAGACCCGCTTCGCGCTGTTCCCACCACCGGCTTACGCCGGCGGCTCGTGTATACGCCGGCGGCTCGGGAAACGGCCGGGTGGCTGGGGTCGTAGCGGAGCGGAGCCCCCAGACGCCCGTTCACGCAGGGCTGCCACCACCGGCTTACGCCGGCGGCTCGGCTTTCATAATCCCGCCCCGGCGGCCCGTCTGGTAAAATCGAAAGCAGAGCCGTTCCCCCGTCAGGCCGCCGCGAACTCACCGGGAAACCGAGTCGCTCCATGGCCGATGAATCGCTGCCGGATATCCCCCACTGCGTCCCGAGCGACCAGCCGCGCAACGTCGCCGAGTTGGCCGAGCGGCTGCTGCCGGTCTATCGCGTGGAAGGGGGCACGATCCAGCTTTCCGGCTGTTCGATGGACGAGCACCTCTTTCTGAGGATCGACTTCGAGACGGCGGAGGGGGAGGACCGGGTGGTCCTGGACGCCCAGGGCCGATCCCTGGACCTGCGGCAAATCTCGATTCTGGGACTGGACCGGACGACCCCGCTGCCGAAGCCGCGGCCCCTCCCGCCCGGCCTCTTGGAGCACCTTTGGGCGGTCGGCCGAGAACTCGCGGCGGAGCACCGCCCGCTCGGTCCCCTCAAGCCCGCCGCGGTCTGGTGCAAGCACGTCGAGGGCCGGCTCCGCGCCTGCTTCGGCGAGAAGCTGGTGGAGGTCTCCTTCTCGGACTGGGCGCGGCGCCTGCAACCCCCCGCCTTCACCTGTCCCACTACCGGGCGGAAGACCTTCGCCCTGACGCAGACGGACGACGGGCGGATCGTGGCGGCCGAGGAGGCGGCCGTCTGCGAAGAGACCCGCCGCGTCGTGTTGCGGTCGGAGTTGGTCCGCTGCGAGGTTTCCGGCAAGCAGGTCTTGGCGTCCCTGACGACCCGCTGCCCCGTCTCCCATCACGTCCTGCTTCGCGACCGCCTGATGCCGTGCAAGCTGTGCGGGCAAGAGGTCAGCCCGGCGGTCCTGGAGGCGGGCGTCTGCGCGGCCTGCCGCGACCTCCGGCCGATCCGGAAGACCGATCCCCGGCTGGTCCGCCTGCTGGCCGAATACCCGATCCTGGAACGTTCGCTCTCGTGGCGGATGTCCGAGACGAGCACGGTGTACGTCGTGATCAGCCAGGGCTGGTGGCGGCGGCTGTATTGGGTGGTGGACAAGGAATCGCTGCGGATCGTGCGTCTGGCCCGCGGCCGCCGCTTTTGCCGCGACTGGCAGTTCCTCCCCCCGGAGGAATACCCCACTGCGCTGGAGGAGTGAGGGTATGACCCGTGGCCGCGGCATATCCGTACCGGCCGGCTCCCCGCTCACA
>JAAZNR010000003.1 GCA_012798155.1 Thermogutta sp.
AGGGATCGCGTCTTGGGCGGTTCCGCCGTCTATTTCTCGCTGGCGGCGAGATTCTTTACCACCGTGCGTTTGGTGGGCGTCGTGGGCGAGGATTGGCCCGCCGAATACACGGAGCTGCTGCAAGCCCAGGGCGTCGATACGGCCGGGCTGCAAGTCGTGCCGGGGGCCAAGACGTTCTTCTGGCGGGGACGGTATTTCTCCAATATGAATGATCGTGAGACGCTGGACGTGCAACTCAACGTCATGGCGCATTTCAATCCGATCCTGCCGGAGGGGCTGCGCCGCTGCAAGTTCCTGTTCCTGGCCAACGGCTCCACGAAGATGCAGCTCGATGTCCTTTCGCAATGCGTGGGACCGCTGCTGACCGTGGCCGACACGATGGATCACTGGATCCGCAATGAGCCGCGGGAATTGCGCGAGTTGATGCGCCGCGTGGACGGCCTGGTGCTCAACGACGCCGAGGCCAGGCTCCTGGCGGAGGACGAAAACGTGCTCCGCGCCGGCCGAGCGCTGCTGGAAATGGGGCCGCGCTTCATCGTCATCAAGAAAGGCGAGCACGGCGCGCTGTTCTTCAGCAAACACGAAATGTACGTCTTGCCGGCCTATCCCACGGATCGGGTGGTGGATCCGACGGGAGCGGGCGACAGCTTCGCGGGCGGCATGATGGGGTATTTGGCCGAGCAAGCCGATTACTCCCCCCAGACGCTCAAGCTGGCCATGGCCTACGGCATCGTCTGCGCAAGTTTCACCGTCGAGGACTTCAGCGTCGATCGCCTGCTGAAAATCACGCGGAACGACATCGAGCGGCGGATGGAAGAGTATCGCCGGATGTTGACGTTTTAGGGTCGAAGGGGGGCGGCTTCGGCGCCCCGCCGCCGGGTCGGAGTGGCATCCATGAAGGGGAAGGTTCGGACCTTTGTCGCCGTGGAGATCGAGGAGGGGGTTCGCAATCGAGCCGCCAAATTGATCCGCCGCCTGCAACAGAGCGGGGCCGACGTCCGCTGGGTCGATACCAGGCAAATGCATATCACGCTGAAGTTCCTGGGGGAGGTGGACCTGCGGGACGTCTATCACGTCTGCCTGGCGGTGGAGAAATCGGTGGCCGCCGTGGAGCCGTTTTCCATCGAGGTCCGCGGAGTGGGGGCCTTTCCCACGTTGGCGCGGCCGCGGGTGCTGTGGCTGGGCTTGGATTACGGCGCTGAGCAAATGTGCGACCTCAACGCCCGCGTCGAGTCGGCCCTCCAATCGCTGGGCTATCCCCGCGAGGCGCGGCGGTTCCAGGCCCATCTGACGCTGGGACGGGTCCGCAAGCAGGATCAGGCCCTGCAAGACCTGGCCGAGATGATCCGCGAAATGCAGGACCTGGAGTTCGGGCCGTCCTCGGTGGACGAAGTGGTGGTTTTCTCCAGCGAACTTCAACCCGGCGGGCCAATCTACGAACCGATGGGCCGCGCCGAACTGGGCGGTTGACGGGCATTGCCGGCCCGGCCGATGTTCACGCCGCCGTCTCCCTGGGAGGCCCTTCTCATGGATCGCAAGGAATACCTCAAGTGCAAGCTCTTGCAATGTTTGGGCGGGCCTTGGCGGGAGCCGACGCCTCTCGACCCGCAATGGGGCGAACCCGAGCAAAAAGACGGCTACCGCATCCTCCCCGTGCGTTACGAGGCGGAGCCGGGAGATCGCATCCCCGCCTTGCTGCTGATCCCTGACGGCGTGGACGACGCCCATCCCGCGCCCGCCGTCGCGGTGTGGCACCAACACAACGGCGAGTGGCATCTGGGCAAGAGCGAACCGGCCGGCTTGGCGGGCAATCCCATGCACCACACGGGGGCGGCCTTGGCGCGCGAGGGATACGTCGTGCTCTGCCCCGACGCCCTCTGCTTCGAGGAACGGCAAAGCCCCTATCTGAAAGGCGGCGATTACGAACGGTTCGAGTTCCTCCGCTACGTGGTGCAGGGGAAATGCATGGCCTGGAAGAACATCTTGGACATGCGCCGGGCGATCGATCTGCTCGTGAGCCTGCCCTACGTGCAAGCCGATCGCATCGGCTGTTACGGGCACTCGATGGGTTCCACGTTCACATGGCTGGTAGGCCCGTGGCAGGAGCGGCTGCGGTGTCTGGTGGGCAACTGTTGCTTGCCCACCTACGCCGCCATCCACCGTACGCACATCCTGCACTGTTTTCCGAACTTCATTCCCGGCTGGTTCCAATACGGCGACACGCCGGATATCGCGGCCTTGATCGCGCCGCGGGCATTGCACCTGAACTTCGGCGAGGAAGACGGCGGCAGCCCGATCCCCGAGGTCCGCCAGGGAATCGAGATCATCGGCGCGGCCTATCGTGATGCCGGGGCGGAAGAGAACTTCAGCCATTACATCGAGCCGGGGGCCGGGCACGTCCTCTCGGACGAGATGTGGCGGCGTACGCGGGACTGCTTTGCCCGGCACCTGCGGGCCTGAGCGGGCGTCCGCGCGGCGTGGCGGCGTAGAGTGGGGCGGACTATACTCGACCCAAGGATCGCGTCGCCGCCGGGCTTGCCCGAACGAACGGGAACGGCCGCTTTTCGGCCCGTGCCGGCCTTCGCCCGCGGTATTCGTCCCGGCCGGTGATGGGGCTGCTTTTGCCCGCCGTCGAGTCCGGCCTCAAACACAACGGCAGATCGGGGAGCTTGCGAGATGGACAAGAAGAGGCGTGTGAGGGTGCGTTGCGTAACGGCCGTCGCGGGCTGGATGTTGGGGTCGATCGCGGCTTGCGGCCAAGCGTGTTTCGCTCTGGACGCCTATCTCGTCCAGGGCCGGGAATTGGTCATCAGTGATCGCGGCGAAGACTATCTGCGTTTCCAAATGGCGGCCTGGGGGCCGAATTGGGCCTGGACGGGCTTCCAAGCCGATGCCCGCAAGGAAGGTCAGGCCGCGGTGAGCGAGCTTTCCGCCGTGCTGGGCAAGACGGGGGTGCCGATCCGCGCCGTGCTTCGCGCGCAGCCGTTGGATATCAGGCGGCTTGCCCTATCCGTCGAACTGAAGGCCGAACGCGACACCGACCTGACGTTGATCGTGTTGGAAATGGCGACCGGCCGAGCCTTTCAGGGGCGACAGGGCGTCGTCCGCGGCGCGGGGGGCGAATCTCCCGTGAAGTGTCCCTTCGGGCGCGGCACCCTGGGACGCGACGTGAACGCAATGGAGTTGCACGACGGGGCGGGACGCACGGCGGCCCTCAGGTTCGCGGCCCCCGTCACGATTCACGCGGATGGGGCGGCGCGGATCGTCCTGGCCGCCGACCATCTCAAGGCCTCCCAAACCCCCCGCATCGAATTGACCTTGGAACTGCCCGACGACGTGGCATGGTATCCCACCGCGGCCGACATTCCGGACGAGCCGGGCCTGGAGACGTGGTACGAATGGACGGCGAACGGCTTGGAGGAGGGGAGCCGGATCGGCTTGGAGGACTGGCTGGATAAGCCGGCGGGAGGACGCGGACGGATCGTCCGCCGTGACGACAAACTCTATTACGGCGATCGACCGATCAAGCTGTGGGGCCTCAACCTGTGCTACGGCGCGTGTGCCCCGGAAAAGGAATTGGCGGAAAAGCGGGCTCGGCTCTATTCCCGCTACGGCATCAACGCCGTGCGGCTGCACAAGTTCGCGGACGGACCGGGTTGGGCCGGCATTCAGTCCCCGGAAAGCTGCCTGGAATTCGATCCCGAGGCCCTGGATCGCATGGACTACCAGGTGGCGAAGTTCAAGGAGGCCGGCATCTTCGTCAAGCTCTCCGCGCACTTTGGAACGCCCTCGCTGGGGCGGGAAGATCGGCCCTACGTGCCCTATCTGGAGGAGTTCGGGGCTTTCTCCGGAAAGAACGCCCGCGTTCGCCCGCCGCACAGCGCCGTGCATTACTCGCCGGAATTGCAGGACGTGCAAATCCGCCAGATTCGCCGCCTTCTGGAGCACCGGAACCCCTACACGGGCTTGACCTACGCCGAAGATCCGGCGGTGGCCTTCATCGAGATCATCAACGAGCAAAGCATCCTCTTCTATTCCTCCATGGAACCGCTGAAGAAGAGCGCCACGTTGCGGCGGATGGTGGGCGAGCGATTCTGCCGATGGTTGACCGAAAAATACGGCAGTCACGAAAAACTCGTGGAAGCTTGGGGGAAGGAGGCCTTGGACAGTTTCTCCGGCGAGGTGCCGGCGGGCGAACCGGAACGGCTGGAGAAAGGGAACATCCTGCCTCTGGGAAACCCCTGGTATTGGGACCCCGACCAACTGGACGGATCGCAGGCCTTTCGCAAGCGGCGGCTGCTGGACACGCTCCAGTTTCTCTACCAATTGCAATGCGAGTTCTATCAGCGCTACGTGGGCGCGGTCCGCGAGGCGGGTTATTCGGGCGAGCTGGTGGCTTCCAATTGGCAGGCGGGCCGGGCCTTCAGCCATTTCGCCAATCTGCATTCGGATTATCTGGTCGGCACCATCGACCGCCACAATTACTTCGGCGGCGAGAGGGTC
>JAAZNR010000429.1 GCA_012798155.1 Thermogutta sp.
CCGCCCCGACTTCCTCGGGCGGACAAGACGCGGGCGGGGCTTCCGGATTCGTTCCCCGCGATTCCGTTAGCTCTGCTTCATTCTTCATTCTTCGTTTCAGTTCGGCGGAAGCCATCGACGGTTCCATGTTTGGCGTAGGTCTCAAGAGCGCTCGCATCTCCGAAACTTCTCCGAGAGGAAAGCGGCGCACATCAGGTTATTTTACCCGAACAAGAAAGAAACGGACACGGGAAGGAATCCGCGGGGACGGAATCGCTTGACTGGATTGGCGGATACCGCTACCTTTCGACCAGTAGTGATATCTGTTAATCACTCTCCAGTAATCACTCTCTAGAGGACCTGCGATGACCGAATGGTTGACTTTTGATGAGATCGCCGCATACCTGAAGCGCGGCCGGTCCACGCTTTACAAGATGGCACGCAATGGTCGGATGCCGGCGTCGAAGATTGGGTGTACTTGGCGGTTTGACCGAGATGCCATCGACGGGTGGCTGCGGCAACAGTCGCCGCCGGGAACGTCGGGTAAGCCCGGACCGAAGGAACGCAGGAGCCGGAGGAATGCGCGATGAACGCACCGAAAACCCCTTCGCTCGATTCAAACGAGGAAGACTGGGGCGACCGATTCTTGGTGGCCGTGCGATCGACCCAGCCTGTCCGCGGCCTGACGCATAACTATTACCGCTATCCCGCCCGATTTTCTCCACTTTTTGCTCGCGCTGCTATCGAAGCGTTCAGTCAGCCCGGAGACGTAGTCCTTGACCCGTTCATGGGCGGGGCGACAACGCTCGTGGAAGCTCGTGCGCTGGGTCGTCATGCTATCGGCAGCGACATAAATTCCCTCTCCGTGTTTCTCTCCAAGGTCAAGACAACCCCTTTAAGTGAGAAAGATTTGGAGCGCGTCAAGGATTGGGTTCGGAGTTTGCCTGAGCATCTGAACCTTCGCCGGCCGGCGCTTCGCGCTGCATGGTGGCAAGCAGCCGGCTACCAGCGCAACCTACCGTGGCCGATCCGAAAAACCATCGAAATGGCCCTAGCTCGCCTCCATGAACTTCCCCACCAGCGACAGCAGCGATTTGCCCGTTGTCTACTCCTCAAGGCCGGACAATGGGCGCTGGACTGCCGTGAACACATCCCCTCAGCGAAAGAGTTCAGGTTCAAACTGTCCGAGTTCTTGGATAGCTTTATCAATGGCATGCGCGAGTACCGCCAAGCGGTTCGTGACAACCGGCCGCCGGGCCGGCGGCGCTCCCGGTCGATTTCGATCCACAGGGCCGCGGCGGAGCTGGCCGCCGGCAGTGCATTCGCTTCCTTGCCCAAGAAGCCCACCCTTGTTGTCACGTCACCGCCCTATCCGGGAGTGCATGTTCTCTATCATCGATGGAATGTGCAAGGAAGAAGGGAATCACCCGCGCCCTTTTGGGTAGCTAATTGTCAGGATGGCCAAGGGGCCTCTCACTACACGTTTGGGGATCGCAAGCAGCAAAATCTGGTGCAATACTTCCAGGGAATTCGAGAGTCATTTGCCAGTGTGCGCGCGGTGATAGATCGTAGTGCCTTGGTGGTTCAAATGGTCGCGTTCTCCGACCCTGATTGGCAGATACCACGATTCCTGGAGGCAATGCAAGAAGCCGGGTTCGACGAAGTTTCGCCCGAGGCGTTGGGAATCCCTGTAGATGGGCGGCTATGGCGATCCGTACCGGGTCGGCGCTGGTTCGCTCTGATTCGGAAATCCCTCGCAACGTCGAAAGAATTGGTGCTCTTTCACCGCCCGCGGCCGACGTGAAATCTCAGGTTGGCTCACCCGAACCACCGATCGATGGAGCTGGCTCGTCGTCCAGGTCGCCAAGCGACTCGATCATTGGCAGCAAGACCGGAGCGACAGCCCTAGTGAACTCAGCGACTCGGCGCTCGATATTGACCTCGCCTCCCTCGTTCTCCTCTTCCTCCCCCTCGGCGTCAGCCACTTCCGGCTTTGTCTTAGCGGCCTCGTTCTCTTGCACCAGGGCTAGACCCAGCAGTACCAGGCCATAGGTGAAGCGGGCGCGAGTCACCTCCGGATCGCGATGGCCCAGCTTCAACTCTGTCTTGAGATAAACGTTGTCCATGTTGACGTAAAAATCGAAGATCGGCTTGACGTCGGCGTTCTCGGCACCGTCGTCCCCTGCATTCTTGATCTGGAGTGCGGTGAACCTGTCAAAGCGAGGCGTCTGCGCTTCCCAGTCCTTTTCGTAAACGGGGATGATATTGGGCAAGGCGATGCCCATCGGGACCTCGCGGTCCTCTCCCGGCTCGCCGTCCGGCGGCTTACGCCGCTCCCCGGCCGAGCCGGACGGCGGGGCCGCCGGCTTGATCTTCACGGCGAACCGATTCTCGAAAGGGTCGATCCGCGTCGCGTCGGTCACGACCGCCACGAAGCTCAGCATATGCCCGACTTGGCAGTCGGGGGGAAGTTGGACGCTCAGCGTGCCGATACCATTTTGCAGGTTCGGGCCGACGTAATCCGTGACGGGTTCACGGTTCTCCCCCTTCACGAGGAAAAGCGAGAACTGGCCGGTCTCAGTGGCACGCCCGAAATAGTCGTTCTCCGCGTCCGTCTCGAACGCGATACGCGACCGCATGTTGATGGGGGTCTCACGGATCAGTTCCTGGCCGTAGTCCTTTCCCTTGAGCTTGAAAAACGTCGGAAAGCGCTTTCCCACAAATGGCTTTTCTCCCTCCTCCCGAACTTTGACGGTCTTGAAGGGATTCGATGCGCGCCGTCCCTTGAGGAAAAGGTTGGCAAGCGTCGGCGACTTCTTCAGAAGCGACTCCAGGATGTCCTCCAGCGGCTTCGAGTCGGCTAGCTTGGCCTCGGTCTGCTCGCGGCGTCGGCGCTCCTTGAGCTCGCGGAGCCCTTGGTGCTGCTTGAGCATTTCCTCCAGCGCGCGCTCGATCTCGTGTTTCAGTTCGCCGTTGCGGAGCCGGTCGCGGCTGTTCATGAAGAGCAACTCGCGGGCGCGGCCCGTGAACCGGCTGCAATCGACCATGACCAGGATCGAGTCAGCAAGATAACTGAGGCCGACGGCCTTGCGCGTGAAGAAGTCGAGTGTCAGGTGGCCGTGGGTTTGCCCATTGAGTGTGAAGATGATGCCTTCGTGCTTGCGGTAGCTCTCTGCTTTCCCCTTCTTGAACGCGTAGATGGTCGCCGTCATCTGCTCGCCCATCGCGCGGATCGGGCACGAGGACGGGAAACCCTCCTCCAGGTTGTTGCCGCGGTCATCCTCGAGGCGGACGCCGAGGCCGGTTAGATTATTCTCGAAACTGCCTTGGTGCCCCTTGTAGGACTTCCGGCACTCATAGAGCCGCACCGGGAGAGCCACGTCGGGCAACAACAGATCCATGCGACTCAACAAGCCATCCCTCATCAAGATATTTGACCTGAAGCCGGTCGCCGCGTACTCGTACAGCTTTACTAGGGTCCCCCATTCCGATTCACGGGCGTAGGGGTCGCGGCCCTGCGGAAAAATCGGCATCTTGTCGGCACTAAAGCGGATCACCCCTCCCTGACCTGGCTTCTGGTCAACTCCGAGCGGCGCAAGGTATGTGTAGACGGAACTGCGAACCGGGCCGGCGCCAGCGTTCTCGCGGCGTACGATGGTAAACCCCCACTGTGCATCCGACGGATGGGCGAGTGTTCGGTTGAGGATGGCCGGGTTCCGGCGAGTGACGATAAGCTGCAGGCCGTGCTGGCCACAAAACTCGAACACTCCCGTGCCGCCCATGTTGAACTTGCCCTGCACGAATGGGATGCGGAGTTTGTTCGACTTGGTGAGGGAGAGAAAAGTGTCGGGCATCCGCTCGGGGGTCTGTCCTTCGCCCCTATCCGAGATAGTGAAGCAAGGGTTTCCACTGGTTGGGCCGAAACCGGTCGCAGATAGGGTGAGCCACCGGGCCGTCTGGGTGCGTTTCTCGTCCGGCCAATTTTTGACTTGGCCTGCATGAGGGCTATCCGGCTTGTAGATGTTGTCAAAGAACATGGCGACCGCCTCGCGAATGCTCTGCGGCGCGTCCGGCCCCTCGGGATCGATGCCGCGCTCCAGACACGTGCCCAGGAGGGTCGCATCGACCGCGTTGACGACCTTCTCGACCAGGGCAGCATCGGGGCGGCTCTGCTGGTTGCCGATCGTGTTGTAGTTGTTCTCGTAGTCGCCGTAGAATCGCCAAACGTCCTTGTTATCCCAGAAGCCTGCTTCCTTTAACAGGGCGATCACTTCTTGCTCGCTGTCCGCTTTCATCAAAGCAAGACAAAGCTCTTTCGCCTGGCCATCGTTCATGTTCGCTCCTCTCAAAGTCTACGACTTCGGTAGCAGCTTCCAGCGTTCCTCGACAGCGTCCGTGAGGTTGATGTTCGGCGACAGCGAGTAACCCTGGCGGCCGTGCTGCATGATCAGGTTCTCTTTGCGGAGCCAGGCCAGCACCAGGTAGACTTGGTAGCTTGGAATTTCGGAGTTGGTCTGCGGATCAAGGATCGGAAGTAACTCTTCCAAAGCGAATCGCTCAGCATCGGCCGCTCTTCGTTGCAGGCCCCGAGCGACTAGAAGGACAACACTTTTGGAAGCTTTGTGCCGGTACTCCGCCTTCTGCTTCTTCGACCAGCCAACCTTCACAAGCTCTTCACGTTCCCGGTAAAAACGCGGATAATCGCCTTTCTTGCCCTTGACCCCCTTGCGGTGGGTTGGTTCTTGTTGCCGTGCGCCCTCGACCGATGGCGTTAACTCGGTCTGGTCATTCGAGGGTCCGTTTCGAGCATTGGATTGGCTAGCAAGCTGGTGAAGCTGCTGTGCCCATGCGGCAAGTACGGCCACTTCGAGGTATGCCCCGTCGCCGGCTGAGTCCAGCAGTAATCCCCGAATCTGGCTTTCGGCGCGTCGAAGGATATCAACAGCTTGGGATAATCGTTCCATAACAATCTATAATATAGCGAAAGTACAGCGTGTCAAGCAGTATACGTGTTTTGCCATGGCTTCTTGCCATGTCGGCCATGGGTGTCTCTTGGAAACTCCCGCCACGGCCGGTCCTAGACCGGGTCATCCCTCCGGACCGAAGTTCCGCCAGTACCGGTTTCAGGGCACTCGCGTCCGCCTGCGGCCCTAGTCATGGCGTACTTCATGCCCGGCTGGTTGGGGGACGGCTGCCTCCGCTTCTTCCGCCTCTCGCTGGCCTTTTGCGGCGGCTCCTTCGGCCTGCCGATGTCGCGCGACGGCGGCTCGGAGGAAGTCGAGGAGTCCTTCCGTGCGACGGCCAACTGCATGGAGCTGTTCGTTGACTTCGCCCAGTCGCCGGCTTTTCTGATCGAGCTGCCGGTTCTCTCCGCGCAGGGGTGTGTTCTGCCGTTGCAAATGCGCGATGCCTTCCATGGCGGCCGGAAGTGGCTCTTCCGACTCGGCCACGCGCTCCGCCGGCCGGTCTGATTCGCGGTTGTGGGCTGTCTGCAGCGGGATCACGGGAAAAAACACCTGTTTCCCGCCGGTCATGCAACGCCGTTCGCCTTGTCCGCTGGCTCGGAATTCCGGCAAGTTCTCCCGCGGGTTGACAATCCGCGTCTTGCCGTTCAACATGCTACTTGTCGGCATGCGCCTGAGGCGTGCAGGAAGATCGCGATGGGGTGTGGGGGTCAGGCACGCTGCGATCAGGCGAGGGGGTCAGGCAGATCGCGATCAGGCGAGGGGTTCAGGCAGACCGCGATCAGGCACGAACCCCGCGAGGCAAGAACCCCGTGAACGGTTACGAACCCTGAGGACTGTACCATGGACTTGCTGCTCGTTCTGGCCGCTGCGGCCTGCGCCGGCGTGGCACAACCGAACCCTCCCCCCGAGACGCCCGGACCGGCGTTCACGCCCCCGGCATATCGCACCTCGCCCGAGGCGCCGCTCGTCTACTGCCATACCGAGGAGGCCGGGCCGGACCAGAGCTTTCTTCTCGTCGGCGAGCGGTTGACCTCCGAGGTCGTTGCCTGGGGCGTCGATCCGCACGTGGACGGCGGCCGCGAACTCCAGCCCAGGGTGCAGTTGGTCCACGACGGCACGCTCACCGCGACGCTCCCCGAGCGGGCGTTCGACGGGCCGGTGGTCGTATGGGTCAAGAACGGGGATGCGTATTCCGAGCCGGTCGTACTGAACGCGCCGCGGCCCTGGTGGTCCGCGCCGGGGAAGGCGACGCCGGGAGCGACGGTGCGGATCTTCGGCCGCAACCTGGCCCGACGCCCCGATTTCGCCCGGGCGTTCGTCTATCTCTGCCCCGCCGGCAAGCCGGGAAGGTGGCTCCCGGTCATTTCGGCGGGGAAGTATCAACTCCAGGTGCATCTGCCGGCCGACGTGGCGGCGGGCGAGTATCAGCTTTGGGTCCACGCCGGCAAGGGCGGCCCCTATGGCTGGGGCGGGCCCTTGACGCTCACGGTCGATACGCCCACGCCGGCGCCGGCCGCTGTGCCGTTTGCCGGCGGCGACCTGCAAGAGGCCGTCGACCGCTTGGCGCGAGCCGGCGGCGGGATTCTCCAACTCCCGGCCGGCGTCGTGGAGCTGACGGGGACGCTGGTGGTGCCGGCGGGGGTCACCGTTCTGGGCGCGGGGCGCGACAAGACGGTCCTCCAGTCGCCGGCCGATCCCGCGCTTCGCCTGGACCCCTTGTGGACCTCGGCTTGGAACCAGGGGCCCTCCGCCGTGCATACCGTGGGCGACAAGATCAAGTATAAGGTCGAATTCCCCAAATCCGGCACATGGCAGGTCTGGCTCCGCTACGCCACGGAGATGTCGCCCTGGAATCTGCCCGGCGTGTCCAATCACATGACGCTCGCTCTCGAGGGCGGGCCGACCGTGGCGCTGGACAATCTGCCCAACACGGGCAGCTTCAGCACGTTTCGCTGGAGCCGGTCGGCGGCCATGGAGATCCCCGCGGGAACGCAGCAACTCGTTTGGGAGAACGTCAAGGGGGGCGGGATCCACATCGACGCGCTGGTCTTCGCCCTGGATGCCGACTTCACCCCCGGCGACCAGCCTTTCCCGATCTCCGGCGAACGGGTCGTGGTCGTCCAAGGAGAAGAGGCGGCTCGGTTCGAGAGCAAGGAGGGGAGCCTGCCCGGCATCGACCAGGCGGCCGTCTGGCTGGCGGGCGACGGGGCGGGCGTGGCCGATCTGACGATTTGCGGCACGCCGCGGACGAATATCGGCATCGCCGTCCGCAGCCCCCACTATCCGGCCTGGCTCCGCGACTGCCGCATCGAACGGGTGATGGTCCGCGATTGCGAGGGAAAGCAGGCCGAGAACTGCGGCCTCCGCCTGTTCCACGCCGAGGACGCCTTGGTCCGCGACAATGAGTTTTGGGGCCGCGCGCCGATCTTCATGAGCGGGGTCCGCCGCTGCGAACTCTCTGCAAACCGCCTGGTCTCCGTCACCCTTTGGGGCGGCAATTCCGAGGCCTACATCCTGGGGCGGAACGAAACGGTCCGCCAGTGCATTCTGGAGGACAATGTCTGCGCCTGTCCGCCGGGGGCCGAAGGGGGCGGACCAACCGGCCGGCGCCTCATCTGGCTCTCGACGGGCCGCGGTTCGGTGGACCTCAACTGGATCGCCGGCAACCGTGAGGATCGCGCCCGGTTCGGCGGCGTGGCCGGCACCGATCAGAACGTGGGCGAGATGATCCTCTTCGAGGCATGCGAAAGGATCGCCTATTTCGGTCCGATCGTGGGGGCCGAGGCGCAAAGCGTGACCCTTCCCGCTCGACTCCCCCCAACCCCTGACGACCGGCTGGGCAACGTCCGCCGCGAGCAGCTCGCCCACGACGCCGAGGGCAACGAAACGCCCTTCTGGCCGCCGGACGTCGATGACGGGACGCCCGAGGCCCCGGTCAGCGAGTACTTCGTCACGGTCCTCGGCGGCCGCGGCTTGGGACAGACCCGGCGGGTCGTCGGCCGCCGCGGCGAAACCTATCAGCTCGAAGAGCCTTGGCGCGTCGCGCCCCAGCCGGGATCCGTGATTCTGGTCCATACCGCCTATTGGCGCAACCACCTCGTCGACAACCGCACGGTGGACGGCATGACGGGCGTCCAGCTCTGGATCGCCTGCATCGAGAACGTGCTTTCGGGCAACACGGTCCAGCGGTGCCGCAAACCGGGGCTGTACCTCTTTGGCCTGTGCAGCACGCTGGCCTCCTCCATGCCGATGACATGGAACCGCGGCATCGGTCCGCTCTACTTCAACCACATCGAGGGGACACGGTGCGACGAAACGAGTTGCGGCGCCCTGCTCATCAGCGGCGAACGGCCGGACCTCCCGGTGGAGTTTCCCCGCTGCCTGGGGAACGTGCTGCGGCACAATTCGTTCGTCCGCAGCCGCACCGACGGCGTGCTGATCACCGGCAACCGGCCGCCGGACGAGGACGGCCCGACCTCGGCCGTGCTCGGCACGATCGTCGAGTTCAACTTGGTGCGTGACGCGCGGACGGGTTATCACGTGGCTTCGTCGGCCGAGGCGACGCTCCTGCGCCGCAATCACGCCTACTTCTGGTATCCCGTGGACCACGAGCCCGGCCCGCGGACGGCCTTTCAGCTCGACAACCCCAAGGCGGCCCAGGTCGTGGAGCAGAACTCGGTGGAAGGAATCCACGGCGTCAAGGACGCCAACGTGATCGAAGTCCAACAAGGCCCCCGACCATAGACTTCGGGGCCGGCTGACCTCGGCACGGCGTGATTCCCCCGCGTGCCGAGCGGAAACCGGTCTGGGAAAGCGGTAACCGTTGACGGGCCGGCCGGCCGCCTGTGAACGGCTGCGAGGGATTTAATGGGCCGCGCACCTGGAAGGTCCTCACGACCGCAAGTCGTTTAGCTTTGGGAGGCTGACCGTCATGATGAAAAGGTACCGTGATCGTGGTTGGGCGGGGCGGCCGCTTCGGCCGGAAATCGTCGCAGCCGGCATCGTATCTCTCCTGGTCTGGACGGCCTTTTGGCCGATCCCCGCAACAGGAAGCGAGGAGCCTGCCGATCGGCCGAATATCGTGCTTTGCATGGCGGACGACCAAGGTTGGGGCGACGTGGGCTACAATGGTCATCCCGTACTCCAGACGCCCAACCTCGATCTGATGGCACGCGAGGGTCTGCGGTTGGATCGCTTCTACGCCGCCGCGCCCGTCTGCTCGCCCACTCGCGGCAGCGTTCTCACCGGCCGGCATCCCAACCGATTCGGGTGCTTCTCGTGGGGGCACACCCTACGGCCCGACGAGGTCACCGTGGCGCAACTGCTAAAGCAGGCGGGCTATGCGACGGGCCACTTCGGCAAGTGGCACCTCGGCTCCGTGCGGAAAGACAGCCGCCTCTCCCCCGGCGCGATGGGCTTCGAGCGATGGCTTTCCACCCCCAACTTCTACGACCTCGACCCCTTGATGAGCGATCAAGGCACCGTGGTCCGCAAGCACGGCGACGGTTCGATCATCGCGGCGGAGGCGGCGGCCGAGTTCATTCGCGATGCCGTCGCCGAGGGGCGGCCCTTCCTGGCGGTCGTATGGTTCGGCTCTCCGCATTCGCCCCACCGGGCGTTGGAGGAAGACCGCAACCTGTATTCCGACCAGCCCGAGGCCGTACGCGACTTCCTGGGCGAAATCACGGCCCTGGACCGGGCGGTGGGCCTCCTGCGGCGGACCCTCCGCGACTGCAAAGTTCAGGAAAACACGCTGTTTTGGTACACCAGCGACAACGGGGCCATTCCGCAAGGTTCGACGGGCGGACTCCGCGGGCGCAAGGGCACGCTTTGGGAGGGCGGGCTGCGGGTGCCGTGCGTGATCGAATGGCCGCAGGTCATTGACCGTCCCCGCGCGAGCGATTTCCCGAGCGGTAGCGTGGACATTTTGCCCACTGTGGCGGACGTGGCCGGAGTCGCCTTGCCCCGCCGCGTTCTCGACGGAATCAGCCTGCGCCCCTTGCTGGAGGATCGACTCGCCGACTCCCGCCGCGAAAAGCCGCTGGGGTTCTGGGTCTATCGGGAAAATGGAATCGCGACCCCCAGTGAGAAAATCCTGGCCGATCTCCTCGCGGAACAGAGCGGAGAAAGGCGGGCCTCGCCCCCGCCGGAGGACGAGTCTCGCCCCACAAAGCAGTACCCGGACGATGTCTTTCCCGGCCACGCGGCCTGGTTGGACCGGCCCTACAAGCTGCACCGCATCCCAGGCAAGGACGGCAGGGTGACTTGGGAACTCTACGACGTGCAACAGGACCCCGCCGAGACCACGGACCTGGCGGAAAAATATCCGGATCGCGTGCAACGCATGGCCCAGGCACTGGAGGCCTGGCAGCGTTCGGTGCTGCGCAGCTTGAACGGCGAGGAGGAGCAATGAATCGCGTTTGTGCGAACCGCAACGATCGAATTCCGGAACTTCCCATCGCGGACGGCAGGCGAAGGCTTGGTCGC
>JAAZNR010000430.1 GCA_012798155.1 Thermogutta sp.
AACGGCTGAGAGCGACCGGCCAGGCGAGGATTTACCCGTCCCGGAAGCCGCCTCCGCCGCCGCGGAGGAGGCGCCCCGCGACGACGGCGACCGGCGGTTTCACGCTCCCGGCCGAACGGTGAACGGACCGAGCGGGGCCTTTCCCGTTCCCTCCAGTGAGTCCCTCGGCGGCGTGACCGATCTCCCCGAGCCGATGGACGTTCGCCCCTTGGAGCACATCCAACGGGCCGAGAGCGCGGTGCGGCAGTTGCAGCAGGAGTTCCGCCCTCCCGCTGCCAAGACCGAGGTGGAGCTGATCTTCGAGGACTGGGGCAATCCCTTCGAGGAGGAGTTTCAGCAAGTGATTCCGGTGACCGGCGGCCCGATGCGCGACACGGCGGCACAACCGCGCGGCGAAGGCCGTCTCGCCCGGACCCTTCCCGACGTGGAAGCGGAGGAGGCGACGGCGGACGCCGGTTCGCTGGAGGTCCTGATCGCGGCGGAGGGCGACGAGACCATGCCGACCGTTCGTGCGGCCCCTCTGGGCAAGGACGCACCGCGCGATCCCGAACCGGAGGATGCCGGCGCCGGGGAATCGCTGATCCTCGACGCCTATGCGGGGACGGAGAGGACCGAGGACGCGGCGGAAAACGGCCGCCGGGAGGTCGGCCGGGCGGTTCGCACACCGAAATTCCGCCGACTCTTTTCGCAGCTCAAACAACGTGCCGCGGAGGGGGGCCCTTCGCGTTGATGCCGGCCGCGACGGGGCGCGGCCCTCCAGGGCGCCGCATCCACCGCCGGCTTGCACCGCCGGCTCGGATGTACGCAAGGGAAAATGCGCCGGCCGGGTGGCTGGGGTCGAAGCGTAGCGAAGCCCCCAGACGCCCGTCTTCGCGGGGCTGCCACCTGCCGGCTTGCACCGCCGGCTCGCGTTGCCGGATCGAACTTCGGACATCCGGAGGGGCGCGCTCCGTCGCGGCCGCGAGTGCTCCAGCGATTCACGTCACGAAGGGGTGCGTGTGGGGCGAGATGCCGGGCGAATGGTAGTCGAGGTTCGTCAGGTAATCGACCAGCGCCGCGTGGTCCTCCCAGATCGGCCGCATGAACTTCTCTCGGATGTAGGCGAAGACGGCGGTCTTTTGCTCCTTGCTGAGGGGTGCCGGCCCCCGCACGGCTTGAAGGATCGCGTCCTCGCCCCGTTCGATGCGGCTCAAGGCGTAACGCGGGGCCAGTTGATAGACGGCCAGGCCCGTCAGCCGATGCGAACCATCCTCCGTCCGCGCGAGCTGAAGCTCGACGAGTTTGAAATCGCCTTGGCTGGGGAGTTTGTCGGCGTTGCGTGCGGCCCGCACGAAGGTCGTGCCCGAGCGAATCGTCCAGCCTTGCCCGTTGTTCTCCCAGGCGGCTACCAGGCCGTTGCGGTCCACGACCAAATAATGGTAGTCGCGGACCAGGCGATCCGTCGGCTCGATGTCGGGGAACTCGTCGCCGGCGGTTGTCTCGCGGGGAGAGAGGCCGCTCTCGGCCCGGTCTTCGGCGGCCTCGGCGTCGAGCGCCGGCACCTGGACGATGGCGCCGCACTTGGGACACTTGCCCGCCCTTCCGGCAAGCTCGGGACGCACGCGGAGGTTGGCCTGACAGGAGGGGCACACCACCGTCAACATGAGTCGCTTCCTTCCTGGGAGTCATTCCCCGATGCAGGTTCGACCTTTATGTTGACCCATCCCGGCCCGCGATGCAACCGCGTGGCCGTGGACGAAACGCGCGCCGCCGCCGCCGCACGTCCGAAGTCCGATCCGGCAACGCCCGCCGCCTCGCGTTCACGCGTTGTGCATCACGTTCACGCGTTGAGCATCATGTTTTCGTTCTGCACAGGTCCCCCGAGCCGCCGGGGCAAGCGAGCGGCGGATGCGTTGCGTCAACGTTGGATCTTGGGGTAGCGTTCCACCTCGGGCTGACGCCCGAGACTCGCATGAGCGCCCGAGGCCGACGCAGCGGAGGCGCGAGGCGCTCCCTCGCGGCGGAGTTCCACGACTGTCGCAGAGTAGCCGGGCAGCGTGACGCGAAATCCCTCCGCTCCGCGGGAGACTTCCGCCGCGACAGGGACCACTGCGTCGGGTTTCTCCAGACTGTTGCGGGCGCGGAGATTTCCCGGAGCTACCTGCCGGGCATCGGCCCGCGTGAACCCCTCCGCCGCCACGTTGACCGTCAGCGTGACCGCCTGCTCCGCCGGGTTGACGGCCTTGAGCACGACCACGTCGCCCTGGGCGGAGCGTGTCGCGACGACGTTCAGCGGGCCGGTCTCGCCCGCCAGCGCCACGCGGAGCGGCTGGTAGTGTTCCCGCCACAGCTTCATCACCACGTAGTTGGGGGCGGGGAACCATGTGCGATGATCGAAGTTGATGAAGGCGTTGTCCCAAGCCGCCGCCGAGACGTGGCGGAGGAACAGCGCGGGCGAGGCGATCTCCACCACTTGGCCGGTCCGCTCGAAGCCGTTCAAAATCCCGCCGCAATACAGGCCGGTCCGCCAATCCGTGCTCTGCGCGTTCCACTCCGAGACGAAGAGCTTGAGGTTCGGATTCTTGGAGTCGGCGATCATGCGGCCGGTCTGTTCGAAGAAGGCCTCGTAAGCCCGGGGACCCTCCGCGAAGCGATTGGGGTCTTCGTAGTGATGGATGCTGAGGTAGTCGATCCTATCGGCGCACTGCTCGATGATGACGCGGTTCCATTGATGGGCGTCGCGGCCCATGCCGCCGCTGCCGCAGGCCGCCAATTTGATGGACGGATCGGCGCGGCGCATGGCGGGCGCATAGCGGCGAACCGCCTCGGCATAGGGTTCCGCCCGCATGTGCCAAGTCTCGTTATCGATCTCCCAATACTTGACGTTGTAAGGCTCGGGGTGACCGTTCGCCGCGCGGACCGCGCCCCACTTCGAATCGGCCGGGCCGTTGCAGTACTCGATCCAGTCCAGCACATCCTGCATGAATTCCTCCGGATCCGGGTTGGGGTTCCAGGCGGGCGTGCCGATGTTCACGACCAGCATCGGTTCGGCCCCGACCTTGCGGCACATGGCGATGAATTCATCCGTGCCGAAGGAATTGACGTCCTGATCGTCCCAGATTTCCCGAGGATAGATTTGGCGCCGGTGCTGCGGTCCGATGCCGGCCTTCCAGCGATAGGCCGAGGCGAAGCAGCCGCCGGGCCAGCGGATCAGCGGCGGTTGCAGGTCGTGCACGGCCTGGAGCAGATCGGGACGGAAGCCTCCCGCCGCCGCCCAACTCTCCGGCATCAGGCTGACCTGATCGAGGCAGACGCGGCCTTCACCCCGCAGGGCGATCTCCAACGCGCCATTCTCGGCGTCGGCATGGGGCCGGAGCCGGATCGGCACCTCCTGCCAATCATCGCCGATTGTGAAAATGCTTTGCATGGCCAGCGGTTGAGCGCCGTCCATGAGTCGAACCGACATTCCCAGGGGGGCTTTGCCGCGGACCCACAGGGAGCCGACGTACCATTCGTTCCGCCGCAGGGCCGGCGGCTCTTGCCGCAACACGCTCTCGCCGCCCGCGCCTTCGATGCAAACCGCCAGGCGGCTGTTGAACGGGTGCTCTTCCTCAAGGGTGAGGCGACCCTGGCCCATGAATCGCCAGTGCTTGAGGCTCACGCTTTGCAGGGCCGAGTCCGGCAAGCCTTGGTAGAGGACGTTCCCGGCCAGGTCGGTGACTTTGAGATTGCGGAATCGGGCTTGGGTGGCCCAGGTGCCCACGCCCACCGCCCCCGTGCGATGGCCCTCCGGGTCGGTCCAATCGATGATCGGCCGGCCGTCGAGCTGGATTTGGAAGCGGGTGCCCTCGCAGCGGACGCGGATGTCGTACCAGCGGCCGGTGTCGATGCGGCCGTCCACGCGGGGTCCGACGCCGTGCCAGCGCCCTTCGCCGGTCCTGCCCCGTTCCAGTTGATGGTACTGATTGCCCCAACCGCCCAGGTTGCACCAGTAGAAATCCTGCTCGTTTTGCACGCGGAAGAGGATGAGGAAGCCTTCCTCGCCGCCGGTCTTTTGGGCCTGGAGCGTGAATTCATAGTCGCTCCAGAATGGATCGCCGAAGACAAGTCGCTGGTTGGCCGCCAATCCGCGTTGAACGATCTCGCCGTCTTGGATGCGCCACTGCCCGCCGCTCAACTCCTCGAAACTGCGGTTCCACACCAGCTCGCCCCACAGGCCGCCGTTGACCGAGTGGTAGATGTGCTCCAAGAAGTGGCCGTACACCTTGACATCCACCGGATTCACGACCTGGTCGGGGTGGATGGAGAGCCGCACCTCTTGGCCGAAGAGCGAGTTCAGCGCGATCACGGCCGTGAGACACATCGCCCGGCAGAGACTCGCCGTCAGGCGCCGACATCGAGCGGAAAAGGAACTGGGAGTCGTGTGGGCCATAGCGCTTCGTCCTTTGTAACGGTTGTAAGGCACAAACCCTCTTTTAAATTACCTTAACCCCGTTACGCGAGTTCGGTTTCGCCGAGCTGTTGTTCCCCGATCCGCACCCCGAGCCGCCGGGGCAAGCCGGCGGCGAGGGCCGGCGGTGAAATCGTCCCCCGTTCTTACGTCGCCCGAGACGGGATCGTATAATGGCCGGGATGCCTCGCGGTTCGGCGGCGGTCCGATAACGACTGGAATGCCTCGCGGTTCGGCGGCGGTCCCCGGTTTGCCCGGCGGCATGGCCGCACAGGCTCGCCGATCCAAGTGGGTAAAACGAACAATTTGACACCGCGAGGCGTACTAATTAGAGAGGAGATTCCCCCTCGGCCCGATGCATGTCCGCGCCGCGGCCGGGCTGAGGGTTCCACTCCCGATGGCTCAGCCGGGGTGCGTCCGAAGGATGGCGGCTGTCGCCGCGGATCGGGTCATGGCGCCTATCGGATTTCACTGACAGCCGAATTTTACTTACAGGAGAGGGACTGATGACGGCTATTGTCAACACGGAAACCTGCAACGGTTGTGGGGAATGCGTCCAAGCGTGCCCGTTGGACGCCATTACCATCCAGAACGAAAAGGCCGTGGTCGACGCCGACGTCTGCGGCGACTGCGGTGCTTGCGTGGACGTCTGCCCGACGCAGTCGATCACGGTATCGTAAGTTGGCGGAGGGTCGATCACCTTCCGCGCCGACAAGAAACAGGACGGCGGCAATCGCGAGACTGCCGCCGTTTCGTTTTCCTTCTTCAATGGGCGGTTTTTCGAAACCGCCGAGTGCGCCACGCCCCCGTGGGGTCGCGTTGTTTCACGGCGTGGGCTTGTCGTCGGGCGACAGCTCCTTGACGTAGATATTCTTGAAGTACAGCGTATTGCCGTGGTTCTGCAGCTCGATGGACCCGGTGGGGTAGATCGGCTTGTCGCGTTCCCAGTAGTTCTCCATCACCACGTTGTCCACGACCAACTCGCCGTTGAGCCAGACGCTGACGCGCTCGCCGACCATGCGGATGCGGAACGTGTTCCATTCTCCGACGGGCCGATCCGCGCAGCGCGTGGGTTTGCTGGGGTTCTTCTGATTGTTGTAGAGCCCGCCGGACCCCTCCGGATGCGCGGAAACGTCCCAAATCTGCACCTGCGGAGTACCGCGGAGATAGATGCCGCTGTCGCCGCCCGGCAGAATCTTCCAGTCCACCCACAGCTCGAAGTCGCCGTAGTCCTTTTGCGTGCAAAGGTTGTCGCCTTTGCCGTCGAAGACCAGGACCCCGTCTTCGACACGCCAGTGCTCGCGCATGCGGCGGTCGGCTTGTTCCTGAGCCTTGGCGAGTTCCTCCGCGGTCATCTTGGCCCGAGTGACGGGATTGCCCACCAAGCCCTTCCAGCCGGTCAGGTCCTTGCCGTTGAAGAGGGCGGCAAAGCCCTCGGGCGGGGTGTTGTCCGCGGCGGAGGCGGGCTTCGGCGACACCGCCCAGGCGAGTGTTGCCGCGACCAGCCCCGTGAGCACACAGGACGGCACGCGGAGCCGTGAGGTAAACCATCGACGTCTCATGTTGCAGTCTCCTTCTCCTATGGTTGTCATTTGCCCCAGAACCTTAGAGGGTTGCGTTGCGAGGGGGCAAGCCTCTCGGTGGGGCGACTGGGGGCTTCGCTGCGCCGCGACCCCAGCCACCCAAACGACGCCGCGACCCCAGCCACCCAAACGACGCCGCGACCGCAGCCACCCAAACGACGCTGCGACCGCAGGCAGCCGGCCCGCTCCTCAGGCACTCAACTATGTCCAAACTATGTTACGACCGCAGCCGCCCAACTATTGTCCCACCCGTCAATTTTTGCGCAACCCGTCAACCTCCGCGCAAGGCCCCTCCACCCGGCCATTGTACGCAGCCGCCGAACCTCTCCGCTACGATCCCGGCCGGCCAAGCTACGCGGCTTGAAGCAGGTCCGCGAACTCGTCCGGTCGGGACCAACGTGCCACCGTCGACAACTGCTCGGCAAGCCGAAAGTCCTCGTCGCTCCAGACATCGACCGTGTCGTCGAACAATGACACGAATCGAAGAGCTTCCGGTCCGACGGCCAGGTGGTTGAGGTCGAAGAACGCCGTGTGTACCTGATTGACGACGCTTCGCGCCGCGGACCGGCTGCCCGTGCTCAGAACATAAACGAGAGAACTCCGCCGGGCTGTTCGCACGTGGAAGTCCGGCGTCCACACACGCCCTGACCGCCCGGCAAGTTTCTCGCCGCGCACGAAGGGGAGCTGCCGCTCCGTGAGGAAATCCGCCACTTCGTCCGCCACGGATTCGATCGATCGGGTTCGGAACGTGAACCACAGGTCGGAAACCCGCAAAGCCGCTTGCGCCACACGGCACACGACGGCGGCCAGGTCATCGCCTGGGCGACACCGCGCCAGTAACATCCCCTTGTAGAACTCCACCCCATGCGTCAGGCAAGCATCCTCGATGAGAGCCGTCTGCTTGGGGGACCGGCGGAGGGCCGCCGTCTGCATCCGCAGCCACCGGGTCGTCTCGCCCAGATCGGTTACCAGAGTAGCATCTCCCTCCGGTTTGCAGAACACATCGATGTTGTCGCCGTCCGGATACAAGTACGGCGTGCGGATGCGCTGATATTCGCCGTCGCCCTGCGGCCGGCACTCGAACAGGGCCGCCAGCCCCTCGCTGAAATCGCGGCAAATGTTGATCCCGCTCATGGGAACGGTTCCTTCTGGACGGGGGGCGGCGCTTGCAGCGTTCCCGCATGGGTCAGGTTGGCCTCGCAGCAGAACTGCCGCCAGACCGCCACGGGGTCCGTCGGGGGTGCCGTTATATCTTGGGGCACATAGGCCTCCTTGTCACGCAATTGTTCCGTCCATTTGTGCTTATGCTTCTCGCCGACCTGGTTGCATTGCGGATTGTGGTGGTCCTTGCCCAAGTCGAGCCCGTATACCCGTCCCACCGTCTTCAAAATTAGCACAAAGGACAAAGCAGGGATGCGCGGATTATAGCTGCCCCTGACTAAGAGAGGCCAACCGCCGTCGGATTGCACTTCCGCGCGAAACTCGATGCAGGGCGAACGGTCCTCATCCTCCTGCCAGGCGATGTCGCCGTCGATCCGCTTCGATGCGTCGTTCAAGATCGCCTCGAACTCGGTATTGGTCAGCGGCATGGGATATCCTTCTCCTCCTATGATTGCCATGCACCCCCGGCGGATTGCGTTGCGAGGGGCAGCCCTCTCGGCGGGGCGACTGGGGGCTTCGCTGCGCTGCGACCCCAGCCACCCAAACTACGCCGCGACCGCAGCCACCCAAACGACGCCGCGACCGCAGGCAGCCGGCCCGCTCCCCAGGCACCCAAACTATGTCCAAACTATGTTACGACCGCAGCCGCCCAACTATTGTCCCACCCGTCAATTTTTGCGCAACCCGCCAACCTCCGCGCAAGGCCCCTCCAGCGGGCCATTTTACGCAGCCGCCGAACCTCTCCGCTACGATCCCGGCCGGGCAACTCATTCTTTCTGCCCCTTCTTTCCGCGTCTCCTTTCTCCCCCTTGCGCCTCAAGCGAAAAACCGCTCGCAAGCCTCGCAAACATTGCAAGGCCGACGTCGGGCAAGGCGGCGTTTTCATCGATGACTGTGGCGTTTTCATCGATGACTGATGACTAGGGCCGGGCTGCCGGTGGGTTCGGGCGCTGACCGTAGTACGGGCAGACGTCCCAAAAGTCCGTCTCGCCCAAGAACCGCGGATCGCCCGTCTCTTGCATCCACTTCCGGAGCTTGTCGAGCAGCTCGCGGCGGATCGGCTCGGTCTCGGGTCGGCCGGCCAAGTTGACCATCTCGCCCGGATCGCTTTGCAGGTCGTACAATTCGAACTCCGGCCGTTTGCTTCCCGCCGCCGCCAAAAAGAAGGGTCGCACGGCCGGATCATC
Source organism: Thermogutta sp. (assembly GCA_012798155.1). GTDB lineage: Bacteria > Planctomycetota > Planctomycetia > Pirellulales > Thermoguttaceae > Thermogutta. The sequence goes on from JAAZNR010000430.1 coordinate 8,361, forward strand.
GGCCTTCTCCAGGATTTCCGACCATGTAGGCGAACCGTCGATGTCGCCGTAGTCGCGGCCTACGGACTCCTCGGGGGGATTTCCGGCGGGCCAAAGGTCCGGCCGCAGGTTCCAAATCAGGTGCCATCGCTCGGTGAAGATGCTCCGCACGGGGTAGGCCGCGTCGTTGGGTCGCGTACAGGTGTGACGCTCCCGTTCGGTAAAGACGTGATCGCGCCGCGGGTCCACGCGCCCCGACCGATTCGAGAGCAGGATCGGCAGGAGGCTTCGGGCGGTCATCTCGGGCAGGGGCGTCAAGCCCGCCGCCTCTAGAAAGGTCGGAGCGACATCCGTCAAAGTGACGAAGTCGTCCACGACGCGGCCGCCGGGGATTTTGGTCTTCCAGCAAACGGCCAGCGGCACGTGGGTCCCGGCGTCGTAGCAGGTGGCTTTGGCCTTGGGGAACGGCATCCCGTTGTCGCCCGTCACGACGATCAGCGTATTGTCCAGCCGGCCGGACTCCTCCAGAAGCCGCAGCGCCTCGCCCAACTCGCGATCGAACCGCTGTACCTCGAAGTAGTAGTCGGCGATGTCGGAGCGGACGGTGGGGGTATCGGGCAGGAACGGCGGGACCGCGATCTTGGCGGGATCGATCCCCGCCCGCTCGCCGCTGCCGCGCTCATAAGGGCGGTGCGGATCGGAACTGCCGAACCAAAAACAGAAGGGCCGGCCGGGAGGGACGGTCGCGAGGAACTCGCCGAAGTTGCGGAAATTGGGGCCGGCGGGGTTGCGGCTCCTGCCGGTGTTTTCCAGGCTCCCCGGTCCCCAGCCCTTCCGCATCAGCCCCACCGTGTAACCGTGGCTTTGCAAGATGTCGGGGTAGCAGCGGAACTTGGCGGGAAGGCGGCTCCAGAGGTCGGCCCCGCACTCCAGGCGATGGGCCGCCTGGCCCGTCAAAATCCCGCCCCGCGAGGCCGTGCAACTGGGAACGATGACGTGCGCCCGGCTGAACAAGACGCCGGCTCGGGCAACACGGTCGAAGGTGGGCGTTTGCACGACGGGGTCGCCGTAGGCCCCCGCGTGAGGCCAGGCCCAATCGTCCGCGATGGCGAAAAGGATGTTCGGCCGCGGGTCCGCCGGGGGTTCGCTTGCCGCGGCAACAACTTGGGCGGCCAAGAGCGCCGCCGTCGCCGGGATCGCCACAAACCCCAAGGCGATGGTCCTGAGCAGTTTTCGAGACATTGTTCAACCTCCCCGATTGAGACGAGCCATCGTTCCACCTCCCCGATTGAAAAAGGCCGGCGGCGGCTCCGCCCGATCACGGCCGCGATTGCTCTCCGGCGCGGTACGAATACATGCTTTCTCCGACCTCCCGCGCGGCCGAACGTCGCCCGGCCGTCAATTCGCCCACACGGAATAGCTCCAGGGGGCGAGTTCCAGCGGCTGCGAGACCAAGCCTGCGGCGGGACGCTTCTCTTCGGTAAAAATCTCGCGGAACGTCCGGCGGTCGTC
>JAAZNR010000431.1 GCA_012798155.1 Thermogutta sp.
GCCGCGACGAACAATCGGGCCGTCGCGGCATATCTGGATCGGTGTTGGATCGTTGCTCCCGGGCACCCCGAAGAGCGACGCCGGCACTTTAGCAGAGCTGGCTGCAAGCGGCCACAAATCCCAATGCCGTCCATTCTATCACGGGCCGAGGCTGGCGGCAAGCAGAAGTTCTTGGAAACGCGCGGGCCGGACCTGGTCGCGTGAAGCGCGACGCCTCTTTCTGCTGATCGCGTGAAGCGCGACGCCTCCCCTGCGGGCTACGGGAATAAGGGGGGATACGGACGGGGGAACCGGGGCTTGGGGACGGGCTTGTGCCGCCGGTAACCGCGAAGCGCGAGCCGCCGGTAACTACGAAGCGCGAGCCGCCGGTAACTACGAAGCGAGGGCCGCCGCCGCTTTTCACAAACCCGGCAGGAAAGATTCGGCCGACGTACTGACGGCGAAACAGACGGCGAAGCCCAGCACGATCGGCAGTAGCGTGGACAAGACGGTCCATTTGACGCTGCCCGTCTCCTTGTAGATGGTATAGATGGTGGTGGAACAGGGATTGTGAAGCAGGCTGAACAGCATCAAGCACACGGCAGTCAATGTGGTCCAACCGCCTTGCCGTAGGATTTCGGCCGTGACGGCCATGTCCTGCGGTTCGAATAACACGCCTGCCTCCGCCGCAACGCCGGCCACGTTCGTCGTCAAGACGGTCAGCATCAAGACCGTCGGGATGACGATCTCATTGGCCGGGATGGCGATGATGTAGGCCAGCAAGATCACGCCGTTCAGCCCCACGGCGGTGCCCAGGGGATCGAGCGCATGGATTACGTGCTCGGCCAGGGAGCGATCGGCGACGTTGATGTTGGCGAGCAGCCAAATCACGATGCCGGCCGGGAACGCGAACATCACGGCACGCCCCAGCACGATCAGGGTGCGGTCGATCAAGGAGGTGTACAAGGTCTGGAATAACCGCGGCGGCCGATAGGGGGGCAGTTCCAAATGAAAGGTGGAGACCTCTCCGCGGAGCACGGTTCGGCTCAGCGCCCAGGAGACGAGAAACGTGAACAAGACTCCCAGCATGGCCACGCCGATGACGCCGAGGGTGGCGACGACACCGGCCAGATAGGCGGGCGCCAAGGCTCCCAGGAAGATCGTGGCGAGCAGAATCTGGGTGGGCCAGCGTCCGTTGCACAGGGAGAAGTTGTTGGTCACGACGGCCAGCAGGCGTTCCCGTGGGCTGTCGATGACGCGGCAGGCGACGACGCCGGCGGCGTTGCAGCCGAAGCCCATCGTCATGGTCAAAGCCTGTTTGCCGTGGGCGCCGGCCCAGCGAAAGAGGCGATCGAGGTTGAACGCCACCCGGGGCAGGTACCCGAAGTCTTCCAGCAACGTGAAGATGGGGAAGAAGATCGCCATGGGCGGCAACATGACGCTGACGACCCAGGCCATGGCGAGGTAACCGCCGTCGATCAACGGTCCGCGAATCCAGCTCGGCACGCCCGCCCACAGGGCCGCGCCCCGCAGCAAGGGATGGAGCGTATCGACCAGCAGCGCCGAGAGCAGGGCGGAGGGGTAGTTTGCGCCTTGCACCGTGAGCCAAATCACGATCAGGAACAGCCCGACCATGATGGGGTAGCCGTATACTCGGCTGGTGAGGATGCGGTCCAGCCGCCGGTCCCAATCCTCGGCCGAGGGGTCGCGACGGAAGCGGACGACGTTGCCGGCGATGCGGGCGGCCTCGGCGTAGATGGCTTCCACCAAGACCTGATGGAAGTCCATGCCTACTTCCCAGCGGAGTTTGTCCGCCTGCTCCAGGATCGACTCGAGACGTTGCCGCAACGGCTCCGGGATATCCGCTTGAGGGGTGCCGGAGGGCTTCGACCCGCCGCCTTCTCCCAAGACCGTTTCGGCGTCCTTCAACTCGCGGAATTCGCCGCGGCGGACGGCCTCGGCCACCCGCGGATCGCCGTCCAATAGCCGCAAGCTGACCCAGTCGGCGTTCGACAGATGCGGGAATACCTCCCGCAATTGGCTGGAAATGTGTTGAACCGCTCGTTGCAAGCCGGGGGTCCGCCCGCCGACCCTCCTCGGCCGACAGGTGATCTTGCCCGTCGCCACGTCATGCACGGTCTGAATAAGTTCCCGTATGCCTTTCCCGAACCGGGCTGAAGTGGGGACGACCGGGACTCCCAGCTCCGCGGCCAGACGCTCCGTATCGATCTCCATGCCGCGGCGGCGGGCCTCGTCCGTCAGGTTCAAGCACAAGACCGCCCGGTCCGTGATTTCCAGCACTTGCAGGACCAAGTTCAGATTGCGTTCCAACCGGGAAGCGTCGACCACGATGATGGTCACATCAGGCCGGCCGAAGAGGAGAAAATCGCGTGCCACCTCCTCGTCCAGGCTGGTGGCCATCAGGGAGTAGGTGCCCGGCAAGTCCACCAGCTTGAATCGGCGGTCTTGGTAGGCGAAGGCCCCTTCGGCGCGGGCGACGGTCTTTCCCGGCCAGTTGCCGGTGTGCTGGTGGAGGCCAGTCAGGGCATTGAATACGGTGCTCTTGCCCGTATTGGGATTGCCCGCCAAAGCCGCCACGTAGTCGCAACCCTCCAAATCGATTCCCAACCGCGTGATTTGAGGGCGGCGGGATCGAGGGCAGGTTCCGCAAGAGGTTGTATTCATGAGTCGTTCGGACAAAGAAAATCGTATCGTAGCGAATCCGGGATTCAACGTATCGTAACGAATCCGGGATTCAGGCCGGTCGGAGAAACTTCCTCGGGATGCGCGTGCCGGTTCGTGAGTCCGCGTCAGGCGGTTTCAGCGGGCGGCTCCACGAAGATCAGGGCGGCCTGATCCCGTCGCAAGGCGATCAGCGTGCCCCGGACGCGGAAGGCCGTGGGATCACCGCCGGGACTTCGGAACTCGGGCGTCACGATGCTCCCCGGAACGAATCCCAGGTCCAATAACCTGCGGCGTTGCAAGCCGCGCACACGGGGCGAGATGCCGCGGACGACGGCGGATTCGCCCACCTTCAAGGATGCCAAGGTCCGCCCGTCCAAAATGGCCTGTTGGTCGGGCCGCAATTCCGCGGGGCGAACCCAGAGGTTCTGCGCCGCGTCGCGGGTGATCTGGACGGTTCGGCCTTGCGACTCCAAGCGGACGGAGTCCTGGCCCAGGCGATCCAAGCGGATCGGCATGCCCACCGCCAGACCGTGCGACACGAGTTCGACGTAGCGCGCGTGCGGCTCATCTTCCAAATGGCTGATGACCAGGGTATCGCCGGGGCGCGCGTGTTCAACGCGGTCGCCGCGGAGCGGCGGCATGCTTCCCCCCTCCGACGGAATGGGGTCGCCGTGGGGATCGTATTGCGGGAAGCCCAGGCCGCGTTCCAGGACCCGCAAATCCTCATCGTTCGTGAGGTGCTCCAATTCGTGGGCGCGGCGGTGCCAATCGTCGGGAGGCAATCCCGTCTCGTCGGCCAGATACCGTTCCCAGAGTCGGTGGATTCGCACCACGCGGAGGGCTTCGCGCCGGCCCTCTTCCGTCGCCCGCATTCCGCCTTCCGCATCGCGCGTCAACAATCCCATTTGCTCCAGCCGCGCGACGACCTGTTCGGCCTTTTGCCGAGAGACGCGGAGC
>JAAZNR010000045.1 GCA_012798155.1 Thermogutta sp.
GGGGTAAAGATGGAACATCAATCTGCGAAAGGCCGTGAAGAGGTGGTACGTGATGGGATAGGGCGTCACCAAGAATACGGCCAAGTAGGACGCTGCTCCCAGGATCGTGAGCAGCCGGAGAAACATCGCTTCGCGCGAGAGGGAGTATCGTCGCTTCAGCAGGAGCGACAATAGAAGGGCACCCCAACCGAATCCCCAAACATTGTTCACGCATTCCGAGGCGGCAAAGGAGGCGATTTGCGGTACTCGCCCGATGCAGTGCGCGAGCCAATCCCACGAGAGTGCCGCAAGATACGAGCGGTACAGGGGCGAGCGCGGAAGGTCACCGTGAGTCATTCGAAGCAAGAGGAACATCGGCAGGACCGGCAAAAGGACGATGCCGAGGGCCATGAGCGGCGGCCGACGAGAAGCCGGGCCGAGAGTCGCGCCGCTCTCGCCGGCAAGGGCTTCTCCCTCCGGGGAACGCCGCATTGCGCGCCGGTCTCGCCGCCGTGCTGCGAGCCACGTCAGCACGAGACTCGTCAAGATCAAGCCGCCCCAAAGGGTTCCCTCTTGCTTGACGGCCGTCGCGCCGGCAATCGCCAAGCCGCATGGCAGGGCGTAGCGAGGGGCATTTCCGGTCGACATTTGGCCGCCGCAAATAGCCGCAGCCAGTAAGTAGGATGCGAAGACGACATCCGCGGACCCCGACAATCCCGCCCCTTCGGAGAATTCCCACAACCACGGCGTGAGGACGAAGACGCAGGTGACCCATCCCGCCGCTGCCGGGTCGAACCTCGCCGCGGAGCTTGCCCAAAGGGCGGCGGTCGCGGCCAGGAATCCCCAGAACAAGAGCGGCAGGCCTTGATCGCTTGCGTTGCCCGTCAATAGGAAGACTTGAGATTCCAGGATCGGCACCAGAAGGGGATAGCCGGGCCAGAAATGGACCCGATGAACGTCGCGGAAATCGGCGTCGGTGAGCATCCTTTGCTCGGCCAAGACCCTGGCCTTCAGCCCGTAGATGGCCCGCGCATCGTAACCCGGAAGCCCCAGCGTCCCCCCCACCGCAGCCGCGGATAAAAGTATCACTCCGGTTGCGGCGACGGCGATCCTGGTGCCCTGAGTCGTGTCTCGCCAAACCGCGATCCACCGCCGGCGATCCCGAATCAAACGCCATGCCGCCGCCAGTGCAAGTCCGGCATGAAGGGCCCAGACGCCCATCCAATAGGTTGTGGTCCACCGCCCCCCGAAGGCCAAAGGCAAGTACAAGAGGCCTGCAAACAGCACGCATCCCAACAGTAAGGATATCCCCAGCCTCAACAAAGACTCGGCGGCTGGTCGACCGCCAACCGGCACCACGAGTCGTGCCAGGGGATAGCCCGAGAGCCACAAGACGATCAGGACGGCAAGGGCAGACCAGACCGAATCATTCATGAGTTCACAAGTAAGTCATCAAGTCCACAAGTGAATTATCACGGGCGGAGGAGGCGATTACGGCAATCGCGATTACGGCAATTCGGGGGCCGGGGGCCTCGGCTCCCTACTTTGAAGAGGATGGATGCCGCACTCCCAGGGGCAACTCTCATCGAAGACCACCACGTAGTCGATACCGTAATGCCGGACGAATTCCTCATAGGGGATCGGCTCGAAGCGATGCTTGGCCGTCCAGTACCGGTCCGTGTCGGCATCCGCGTTGGAGCGACCGTCGGTTTTCGCTTCCAGCCATGCATGCTTGTGCCACTGCCCGGCCAAGGTTTGCAAGTCGTCGGGCAAGGCATAGACGCGCCGGGGAAACACATCGTAGGAAAAGATCATCCCATCCCACCCGCCGCGATAAAGGATTGTCGCATTGGGAGGCGTTTCGGCGATCACCTTGCGTATCCAAAACGGCTGATTGGCCGCCCAAGAGCCTCGGAACTTGCGGACGGGCGAGGCCGATGCCAGACGCAATTCGTGATTCGCGTGGCGCAGCGTCCAGGGAACCTCCAGCCAATAGCCCAGGCCGGTCAGCACGTGCACAATTACGGCGGCTATCACCAGTCGCCGCATCCAACCGACGTTCCGCCAAAGGATGGTAAACCTCAACCCGAGGCGGCGGAGTCGCCGGCCGACTCGGCCGATGGGGCGCGCGGACGTCATGGCCCAGATCATCCCGGCCGTGAACGCCGCCAATAGAGGCCAACCCACGTGTCGGCCGCCGCGGATCGGCATGTCAAGCCGAAGCTGGGCGGCGACCAGCCAACCAGCGCAGAGGTACGCGACCGCCGCTACGGCGGCGATCCCCGCGATCCAGTGCA
>JAAZNR010000432.1 GCA_012798155.1 Thermogutta sp.
CCTACACCGAGCAAGACAACATCCGCAGGGCGAGCGACGCCGATGCGGCGGATTTCGGGGGCATCTCGCTTTACGACGAAAGCAAGAGCGGGGCGAGCTATTGGCAGCGGCCGGCCGGCTGGGAGGCGGCAAAGATGCAGCCGCCTCTCCTCCTCTGCCCCTCCGATTTCGCCCGCTCCGCCCCGGACGCCATAGCCCTGCTCCATTTCCACTATGTCGCCCCCCACGTCAGCCTGGTGGGAGCGAGCTTTTCCGACGGCAGCGGGGCCGCCCTCGGACGGACCAACTATTTGGGAAGCGGCGGCTACATGGGCGTGACGGGCGTCGCCAGTTCCGACGTCTTCCGCGGCGTCTTCTGGAATCGATCCCGCGAATCCTTCGCATCCGTCACGGACGGCTCCAGCAACTCGCTCCTCCTCGGCGAGGTGATGGGCGGAACGGAGGAACCCCCGCGATCCTTCGGATGGTTCGGCTGCGGCGTCATGGCCTCGGCATGGGGTCTGGCGGCCGACGCCCAGGGCAAGACGGGCTGGTTCCAATTCGCCAGTCGTCACCCGGGCGTCGTGCAGTTCGCCATGGCGGACGGCTCCTGTCGCCCCATCAGCCAAAATATCGATCGCGATACGTTTGTTTATCTCAGCGCGATTTCCGACGGCAACGTGGTTCAGGGATTCTGACCCGTCGATTGCTCGACCCGTTTGCATGGACTTCGCTCCCGGGGGAGCGCGGCCCTCCCTCGCGACATCCTCGAGCGGCCGCCCACCATGGGACGACCCTTGGAGGGAGGCATTCCGCCGCGCCCGCCGCAATCGTGATATCCCATGCCGGCGGGCCTGATGGAACGGCAGTTGCAAATTAGTGGTGGAACGGCAGTTGCAGTTAGCAGCCGAGGGGAGGCGCCGGATGGCCCGTGTGTGCCATTTTGGCAGGCGGCTCCGTTTTCGTGGGGATTTGTATCAGCCCCGAAACTCGTCATAATACAAAACTGGACTGCAAGGGATTTGACAAGGCCGGTATGGTGGGAGTCTTCGAGAATACTCGCATGGCCCGCGATTACTACCAAGTTTTGGGGGTGTCTCGCAACGCATCTCAGGCGGAGATTCAAAAGGCCTATCGAGAATTGGCTCGAAAATACCACCCGGATCTCAACCCCAACGATAAGGACGCCAAGAAGAAGTTTCAGGAAGTGCAAGAGGCGTTCGAGGTCCTGAACGATCCCAAGAAGCGCGAGATGTACGATCGCTATGGGAGTTCGTTCCAGGGGGCGGGGCAGGAGTGGTCCGGCTTCCAGCCCGGCGGTGCTACCAGCTTCAGCTTCGGCGACTGGGATGATTTGGCGAACTTGTTCGGCGGAGGCGAGTACTCCGACGACCTCGGCATCGGAGGGCTGGGCGGGATATTCTCCGATCTGAGGCGTTCCCGAAAAGGCCGCGCCGCATCGCGTCGCGAAAGGACGGCTTCCACGCGGGGAATCGATCTGTCCCAAGAGATCACCATCCCCTTCAAGACGGCCGTTGAGGGGGGCGAGATTCCGCTCGTCATTTCCCGCCCCGACGGCGGCCGCGACTCCATTACCGTGAAGATTCCGGCGGGAATCGAGGATGGCAAGCGCATTCGGCTGCGAGGGCAGGGCGCCACCGCCTCACCCGGCGGACCGCCCGGCGACTTGTTCCTCACCGTCCACGTCACGCCGCACCCCCATTTCGAGCGAAAGGGAAACGACCTTTACGTGAAACTTCCGATCACCATCCCCGAGGCCGTCTTGGGCGCCAAAGTGGACGTCCCCACGCCGCGCGGCACGCTCAGCGTCAAAGTGCCGCCCGGAACGTCCTCCGGGAGACGCCTCCGCATTCCCGGACATGGGATTCGAGCCAAGGATGGAGAGCCGGGAGATTTGTACGCGGAAGTCCAGATCGTCGCCCCCGACCGTGTCGATGCTCTCACGCCATCGGAGCGACAGGCGATTCAAAACATGGGACGGGGATACGGGCGAAATCCCCGCGCCGATTTGCGATGGTGACGGAAAATACCCCCGAGCGTGGCGGCCGCCGTGAGCGGGCCGCGGGGGAGCCTGGCGTTGCTCCCCGCTCGCCGGGTTCGACCGATCGCAGCTTCCCCAAAGCCCTGAGACTCCGCAAACGCCGCGAATTCGATCGGGTCTTCGCCAGAAGGTGTTCCGCGTCGGGAAGTTGCCTGATCGTCTACGCTTGCGAAAATGAATACGGCTTTCCCCGGCTCGGCCTCGTTGTATCGAGGAAGTGCGGCAAGAGCGTCATTCGCAATCGGTGGAAGCGTCTGATGCGGGAGGTTTTTCGCCTGAATCGCGGAGGCATCCAGGCCGGGATCGACTTGGTGATGATCCCCCGTCGAGGCTCCGATCCGGATTTCGCCACCATGAACCGGGAGTTTCCCGGTCTTGTCCGGCGGTTGATCGGCAGGCTGCGTCGAACGGCGGCATCCACGGCCGACAAGGAGACCGGCAAAGGCCTATAGCCGTGATTCCGACCGCGGTTGAAATCCGGCACACGATGCACGGCGGGGATGAATGAGGATGCGGGATCGTGATCTCCTACACGGGACGCATAGCCGCCGGCATGATTGTCGTGACGTTCGCCGCGATCCTCTTCGCGGCATGGCTGCTGGATCGCGCGGCCGCCGTACCCGTCTTGGCGGCCATCAAGGCTTATCAAATCGCTCTCAGTCCGCTGGTAGGAGGGGCCTGTCGCTTTCGCCCCACATGCTCCGCGTACATGTACTCCGCCGTCAGCCGTTACGGAGTCGTGATCGGCTGCCTGCTGGGGGTCTTTCGAGTTGCACGCTGCCAGCCGTTGTGCCGGGGCGGGTTCGATCCCCCCTGATCGCGGAAAGAAAGTATGAATCGCGGAAAGCAAGCATGCGAGGCTCCTCTCCCCTTGATTCCGTGCGGGGCGGCCGATCATGGTCGCCGGGCTGCGTCTCTTACAGTTTCGGCCACAACACTGGGCATCCGTCAAGTCGCATAAGGAAGCCGATTGCCTTGTGGTAACCGAAATACGATAAGCAGTATCCGAACGCCAAAACTGCCGCAACCGACAGAGGTTGAAAGCCCGCATCGCAAGCGGCTCCGCGGAGGGGGCGGCGGTTGCCGGCGCACGGTCCCGTTCAGCCCGTCCATGTGCGTTCGACGAACGTGGTGTCGGCCCGAGCCTCGGTAAACACGGGGTGGGAGAGAATCTCGAAGTGCAGAGGCACCGTCGTCTTGATGCCTTCGATGCGTAGCTCGGACAAGGCCCGCTTCATGCACGCGATCGCCTCCATTCGCGTGGGTCGATGCACGATCAGCTTGCCGATCATGGAGTCGTAGTGAGGCGAGACGACGTAGCCGGGATAGGCGTGAGAATCGAACCGCACTCCCGGCCCGCCGGGCACGAACATGCGGTCGATGCGGCCGGCGGACGGCCGGAACTTGTTGGCGGGGTCCTCGGCGTTGACGCGGCATTCGATCGCGCAGCCCCGGTGTTCGACATCCTCTTGCTTGAACGGTAGCGGTTCTCCCGCCGCCACGCGGATCTGCGTTTGGATCAGATCGATTCCCGTCACCATCTCCGTGACGGGGTGCTCGACTTGGATGCGGGCGTTGACTTCGATGAAATAGAAGTTGAATTGCCGATCGACGAGGAACTCGACCGTACCCGCGTTGGTGTAGTTCGCAGCCTTGAGGATTCGGACGGCCGAGTTGCAAATCGCCTTGCGGACGTCATCCGGCAAGTTGGGCGCCGGACTTTCCTCGATCAACTTCTGATGACGGCGCTGCGTGGTGCAATCGCGTTCCCATAAATGCAGCACGTTTCCGAAGTGGTCGGCGATCGCTTGAACCTCGACGTGACGCGGATGCTCGACGTACTTTTCCAAGTACACGGCCCCGTTTCCGAATGCGGCCTCGGCCTCTTGCTGGGCCTGCTGGAGCGCGGATTTGAGGGCGCCCTCGCTGACGGCGATTCGCATCCCCTTGCCGCCGCCGCCGGCCGCCGCCTTGATCAGCACCGGATATCCGATATCCCTCGCGACGCGGAGCGCCTCCGTCTCGCTTTCGATCGCGCCGTCGCTGCCGGGAACGATCGGGACGCCGGCTTCCTTAGCCAAGGCTCGGGCACGATTCTTGTCGCCGAGCATGGACATCGCCTCGTGCGGCGGGCCGATGAACTCGATCTGGCAACTCCGGCAGACCTCGGCGAAGTGCGCGTTCTCGGCCAGGAACCCGTAACCCGGGTGGATGGCCTGGGCATTCCCCACTTCCGCCGCGCTGATCACGCGATCGAACCGCAGATAGCTGTCCGCGGCCTTGGCCGGCCCGATACAGTAAGCCTCGTCCGCGAGTTCCAGGTAGGCCGCCCCGCGATCCGCCTCGCTGTACACCACCACCGTCTCGATGCCCATCTCGCGACATGCACGAATGATTCGCAGGGCGATCTCTCCGCGATTGGCAATCAGGATTCTTTTGAACATGCCGGCTCACGCTGAACGCATCGAGGCTGAAAAACGCCCACCCGCTCGATCTCCGAAACACTCCGGAAAACCCGATGGGCTAGACGGCCGGATCCACCTTGAACAACGGCTGCCCGTATTCCACCGGTTCCCCGTTTTCCACCAGCACGGCCACGATCTTCCCCGAGACCTCCGCCGGCAGTTCATTGAAGACCTTCATCGCTTCGACAATGCCGACCACCGTCTCCGGACCGACATGATCGCCGACCTTGACGTAGGGAGGCGAATCCGGGTCCGGCGCCGAATAGAAGGTTCCCACCATCGGGCTGCGAATGAGCAGAAGGTTATCGGCCGGAGGGGCGGGGGCGGCCTCGGGCTTTTTCTCGTCCTCTTCCTTCCGCGCGGGCGGCGCAGGAGCGGCCGTTTCACCGCCGGGCGGGACGGCCGGCGCCGAAAACGGAAACACGAACGGCAGGGGAACGCCCTGTGAAGCCCCGGGCGAAGGAGTCGGCTGCCTCCCCTTGCGCAACCGTATGCGAACATCGCCGTCGCGCAAATCGATCTCCGCCAATTCGTGGCGCTCCATCAACTCCACGAGCTTCCGCACGCGGCGTACGTCGAAAACGTCCTGACCGCTCGATTGCGAGCGACCGCCGGCTTCTTCAGATGGCTCGGAATGCATGATTCGGCAATTGCGGCGAGAGTATCAAAGAGTTCCGGATGACGTGATCGACTCGTCCCGGCGGAGACCCCGCTTCAAGGGCTTATGTAAATGTCGTCCAAGGACTTGGGGGTAGAGGTGAGAACTTCCCTCCCGGAGCGGGTCACCACGACGTCATCCTCGATTCGTATCCCACCCCATCCCGGAAGGTAAACGCCGGGTTCGACGGTTACCACCATCCCCGGCTTCAACACGGTTTTCGACTTTGGCGACAGGCTCGGGGCCTCGTGAATTTCCAGACCGACACCGTGCCCCAAGCCGTGACCGAACGCCCGGCCGTAGCCCCCGTCTTCGATCACCTTGCGTGCCGCGGCATCGACCTCGGCCGCCGTTGCTCCCGGGCGAATCGCCGCGATCCCCGCCGCCTGAGCTTGCAGCACAAGCTCGTACAGCCGCTCGAATTTCGGACCGATTTTAGCGGTCACCAGAACTCGGGTCAAGTCGCTCTTGTACCAGCCCTCATCCGCGCCCCAGTCAATCAAGAGGATGGGATGCTCTTCCACGCGGTTGCGCCCGGGGATGGCGTGAGGCAATGCCGCGCGCGGACCGACGGCGACGATCGTGGGAAAGGCGGCACAGCGGGCGCCGAGGAGCCGCATTTGATGTTCCAAGAGATCGGCGATCTGTTTCTCTTCGTGATCGGGTCGCAGGCTTGCTCGAATCGCCGCGAACGCCCGCATGGCTTGACCGGCTGCTTTGCGAATCCGCCCGATTTCTTCGGAATCTTTCACGATTCGCAGCTCTTCCACCCAGCGCGTGGTGGAGACCCATTCCACGTTGCCGGACTCTTGCCCCAAGGATTCGCGGACTTCGACGGTCAAATGAGCGGCCTCGAAGCCCACGCGGGAGAGCCTTGCGCGGCGAGCCGCCCGAGCCGCGGCCTTGACCATGCCGACTCCGCTTGGGCGGATCATGACATCCACGCCGGGGCATTCCTCGGCAATCTGCAACGTGAAGCGAGAGTCGCTGATCAAGGCCTCGCCGTCCTGCCACAACAGCAGATACGTGTCCTCTCCGCTAAAACCGGTGAGGTAAGTCACGTTCTGGGGTTTCGTCACCAGAAACCCGGCCAAGGAGTTCTTTTTCAACACGCGCCGAAGACGATCCCGACGTTGTTGAAAGTATTCACTGGAATGTTTCATATTCGATCTGCTCGAGGACCCCGGACGGCGGCGGGCGACGCGCCCCTGCTGTCAGCGGCCGGGGACGCACCCATGCTGTTAGCATACGCCGGATGCCGGTCTTGGGGGAGGCATGCCCCTCCCAAGCCTTGATGGACGGGCTTGCAGCTTTATCTTTCGGGAGTAACCGTTCACGGGGCCTGGGTTAATGCCGGCGACGAAAGCGGCGACAATGGGGCTGCCGCCTTGGGGAGTGAATGGGCGGATACGTTTTTCGGCTCCCGGCGGCCAGGGACCGCTGCGCAGAATGAAAGGCTGGAAACGCAGAGAACGCCGAGAACGCAGAGGCAAGAGAGTTGCGGCTCCCGACTTCTTCTCCGCGTCCTCTGTGCCCTCTGCGTTTCAAAAACAGGCTCTGCGCGTCCGCGTTCCGATGCCATACGGGGCACGCGCGTGAACGGCTACTTTCGGGAGCGATTTGCGGGGTTTCTTTCCATGCATCCGCAATGCCGATATAATCGGCCGGAGACGGCGAGGTGGAATGGTTCGAGCGGAATGGTTCGAGAGGTGGAATGGTTCGAGCAGGGCGGATGCCTCTCGGATTTGCCCCCTTGGGCGCCGAGACGCCGTTGGAACCGACAGGAAAGCGGTTTGCCTACGGCCGGCGCGACCGCTTGTTTAATGGGCAGGTGCTTCAAGCTGAGTTGACAAGCTGAGTTGACGGTGTGGGCCGGCAAGTCGCGGCGACAGACCCGCCGTCTTGAATTGGGAAGCGTCCGACGGGGAGCCGACTTCCGCGGTAAGACGCCGGCCCGAAAATGTTTAGTTGGCGAGGAGACGATGATTCAATTAGGCGTCAATATCGACCACGTGGCGACGGTCCGCCAGGCAAGACGGACATACGAGCCGGATCCCGTGGCGGCCGCCGTCCTGGCCGAGCTGGGCGGAGCGGATGGGATTACGATCCATTTGCGAGAGGATCGACGCCACATTCAGGATCGCGATCTGCGGATCCTCCGCGAGACCACCGCCGTCAAGCTCAATTTGGAAATGGCGTGCGCCCCGGAAATCCTGCGGATCGCGCTGGAAGTCAAACCCGACCAGGCCACGCTGGTCCCCGAAAAACGGGAAGAACTCACCACCGAAGGCGGGCTGGATGTGGCGGGGCAAAAGGAGCGGGTCCGCGAGGTCG
>JAAZNR010000433.1 GCA_012798155.1 Thermogutta sp.
CCGCGGAGGTCGCGATATCGCAGAAACGAATCGGCAATTTCCGCCTCGGCGTCCGCCAACTCTTGAGCAACCGGCTCGGCCGGGCTGTCCGCGGCGGAGTCGGAGGCCGGCGGCGGCGGGGGAAACCAGCGGTAGGACGTCCCTGCGGGAAGGCCCGCGCGGCTGTCGATCGCGAGGTTCTCGCGGCCCTTGGTGCCGGCGGGGGGGTCCCACGCCCGGATCACCGCCGCCGTCACCAGCGTGCTCAGCACGCCGATGGCCACCCGCGCAACCACGTCGCGGCGGCGGAGGCGGTTCCACGCCTGCTCCCACTTGCCGGGGGTGCGAATCAGACCGGTGACCCGGTCCGCGCGGGTTCGTTTTGTCGTTCCGAAAGCCATGTCGATTGCTTATCGGGGTATGCGTGTTGTCGGCGACGCCGGGGAGGCGGAGCCGTTCGGGCCGCGGCAGATGCCCCGAAGAGCCGGCATTTCCCCTTTCTCAAGCGAGCATTTCCACTTTCTCATTCGATCTGCTCGGTCGATGCCGTGCGGGCGTGCTCCGGGGCCGCCTCGTCCGGTCGCGGTTCGTCGCCGGGTTGCCTGGAGCGGCGCGGTGCCCGCCCCTCGTAGGCATCGACGATAGCCTGCACCAGGGGATGCCGCACGATGTCGCCGGTCCCCAATTCCACATGGGCGATGCCGGGGACGCTGCGCAGTCGAGTCCAGGCGTCGATCAACCCGCTTCGCATGTGCGAGGGCAGGTCGATCTGGGTGGTGTCGCCGGAGACGACGATCTTGGACTGCCGGCCCATTCGGGTCAGGAACATCTTCATCTGCGCGATGGTCGTATTTTGGGCCTCGTCCAGAATCATGAAGGATTCATTCAGGGTTCGGCCCCGCATGTACGCCAGGGGGAGCACTTCCACCCGCTCTTCCTCGGCGAATCGCCGCACCGTATCGTAGTCGATCATTTCGCGGAGGGCATCCATCAGGGGTCGCAAATAGGGGGAGATTTTGGCCTGCAAGTCGCCCGGCAAAAAACCCAGGCTCTCGCCGGCTTCCACGGCGGGTCGCACCAGCACGATTTTTCGGGTCCGCTGTTCGCGGAGGGCGGCCACCGCCAGGGCGACGGCCAGATAGGTCTTTCCCGTGCCCGCCGGCCCCCGGCAGAAGACCACGTCGTGATCGAGGATGGCTTTGACGTAGCGGGCTTGGCCGGGCGTCCGCGGATATACCCGCCGGCCCGAGTAAACCTCGATGGCGGGCACCCCCTCCTGGATCGGCCCGCTGCGGACCTCCATGACCATCCGCCGCACCTCGTCCGCGGCAACCAAACCCTGCCGGCGGACGATCTCCTGGAGTCGCTCCAGGACCTCGACGGCCTGCGTGACGGCCTCGGCCTCTCCCGATACGCAAATCCGGTTGTGATTGCCGGTCACCCGAACGCCGAAGGCCTCTCGGATCATCCGCAAGTGCTGATCGCAGGGGCCGAGGACCGCCATCAGCATTTCCGAATTGACGACGCTTAAAGTCTTTTCACTCATGCCATGAGCCGCGCA
>JAAZNR010000046.1 GCA_012798155.1 Thermogutta sp.
CCGGCGGGCGGATGCATGCCCGACTCATCCCAGGGAATTCCGGCCAACTCGAGAAACGTCGGCGCGAAATCGGCGAAACTGACGTAATCTTCGATGGTTCGGCCGGGCGAGGCGATTCCCCGCTTCCACATGACCGCCAAGGGGAGGTGAGCGGATGCCTCATAGCACTGTCCCTTGGCGCGGGGAAAGGGCGCGCCGTTGTCCGCCGTCACCACCACCAAGGTGTTTTCCAGAAGCCCCTTTTCCTCGAGCATGGTCAGCATCCTTACAAGGTGCCGGTCGAAATGCTCGATTTCGAAGGCGTAGTCCAAGATGTCGGTCCGAACCGTCTCGTTGTCGGGCCAATAGCCGGGAACCCGGGTGACTTGACCGACGGATTTGCCCCCCTTGGCGATGCCGGAGCCGTACTCGTATCCGCGATGCGGCTCCACCGAGCCGTACCAGAAACACCAAGGCCGGCTTGGGGGGACCGCCGCCAGAAAATCGGCGAAATTACCGGCGTAATCGTTATTGGAGATGCCGCTCGTCGGTGGAGCAATCTTGCGGGCGTCGAATCCCTTGCCGGCGAGGGCCCGCGGCAACCCGTCTTCATTGCGAGCGACACCCGGCGCCCAGCCCTTTCCCGTCTTGCCGACGAAATACCCTCGCTCAGCCAGGACTTCCGTATAGACCTTGAACTTGTTGGGGAAATAGGGAACGTGGTTGCATGCCTCCTCGAGCTGCCACGAGTTGCGTCCCGTAAGGATCGTGGCACGGCTCGGGGCGCATTTGGGGTTGGGCGTGTAGGCGTTGAGAAAGAGCAATCCGTCTCGCGCGACGCGATCGAATCCCGGAGTACGCACCCACGAACAACCGTACGCCCCCATGTGGGGGAACGAGGCATCATCCGCGAGGCACAGGAGGATGTTGGGGCGGTCCGGCTTTTCGGCATCTTGGGCGAGAAGCAATGTCGTCGAGCAGAGAGCCCAGAAGGATAGGGCGAGGCAAGCGGCATAGGCGATTCGGTAGCCCGGAACCCTCAGCCGAATCGCACGATACGGCGCGGGGGAAATGCGTACGGTTGCGCCCGTGTGCCCGACACGAGCCGACGGATCATTTCCTTGTAGCATGCCTTTGTCTCCCAGGCTCATGAGCAATGTGCGAATCACCGCTTGAATTCCGGTTTTCTCAGGGCGTCGGGGGGCGACGTGCGAGGTCGGCTATCCCGAGATCTGGGCAACTATTCCAGTATCTGGGCAAAGAGATTGCGGAGGGCTTCCGCGTCGATGGGCACGGGGGTGAGTTTGCACGCTTCCGGCGTGGCCCGCAGAGCGTGTTGCACCAAACGCTCGAGATAATCGGGCGGAGATTCGGGGGGCGGCGCGAACTTTTCCGGTAGGCCGGCCTCGCGAAACACTGCGGAAAGGCGATCCAAGAGGGCCTGAATGTCGCCCTCCTCGACCGCCGGACCGCCCCGGCCGGCCGGTGTCCTGCCGTCATGATAACGCCATGATAACGATCCAGGGGAGCCTCTTACCCGGCTATGGAGATTCGATCTTGGTCACATTCCGGCAGGCTCCGTCAAAACCGCGGCGAATGGATCCGGCCGGTGCGAGCGGGCGTAATCGGCGAGCGCCATGAGGTTGGGGTGCGGCGTGCCTCGCGGCACTTCGCAGCCCGCCCCCACGATGTATCGCTTGCCGGCCTCGACGTGGCAGCGGCGGATGGCCTCCGTTACGCCCGCGGGGCTGCCGTTGCGAAGGCACTTGACGGGATCGATGTTTCCCAGCAAAACTTGCGCGGGACCCATCTTTTCTCGGCCCGCAGCGAGCGGGACCATGAAATCGAGGTCCACGATTTCGCAGCCCAGACTTCCCATCCCCGACAAGATGCGGTTCGTATTGCCGCAGATATGCAGGCGGACCCGGCCGCCCATGGCGTGAACGGCGTCCACCATCCGTTTTTCGTAGGGCAGGACGAACTCCTCGTAGATGCGAGGACCGACGAGGGATGCGGCCGCATCCCCCATGCCCAGAATGTCCGCCCCGGCTTCGATTTGGGCCTTGGCGAACGACAGTTCCATCTCCAAGACGAACTCGAACAAATCGCGGACGAACGGCGGGTCGTCGAAGAAATCGGTCATCAAGGCATTGATGCCCCGCAGGTCGGCCGCCTCCGCGCACGGTCCCTCGATCCAGCCCTCGATAAGCAATTCCCCTCCCACGCGCCGGCGAAAAAGCTCGGCGGCTTTCACGCGATCCTCCATTCGGCCGCCGCCGCAGGGATCGGGGACGCGGAGGCGACGCAGGGCGCTCTTGTCGGAAAGGAGGGCCTTGTCTTCGACGATGGCCGGCGGTTGATCGTCGAAGTACTGGATGACCGCGCCGCAATCGGCCGCTTCGCGAGCGGGGTCGGAGATGCAGGAGACGTAATCGAAGCCGAACGTTTCGGCCGTCTTGAGCTGGGCATCGACCAGCACCCGGTAGTCCGTGGCGTAATCGCCGTAGGGGACGCCCAGGATATCGGCGGCGAACATCATGGTGATGGGCATGAGCGGCAGACGATCGCTTTCCCCCGTGGCAATCATGGCAAGCACGCGTTCGTAACCGTTCATCGTGCGTTTCCCCGGATTCCAGCCTGGGCCGTTTCGACAAGAGCCTCGCATCCCGCCCGACCAACCACCCGGCCGGCCGCAGTCCCGCGGCCGCGGACCCATGACGCACGTCATGATAGCCTTTCGCGGCAGGGGGAATCAAGCGGCTGAAGCGGCGGGCGTGCGGGGGCTTGGCTACCCCACGACCCCAGCCACCCCGCCCGCTATCGCCATAGCGCGCTCCCCGAAGTCCGGCCGAACCCATCGGCCACGCCGGACCGCGGCCTCGGTCGAGCGTGAACGACGAGCGTGAACGAACCGTCTTGGAATATCGTTTTGGATTATGTTTTAACGCCGTTGCCGCGGAATTGCGACGGGGCGATCCTGCCGCGGAGCGAGGCAGTACCGGTCGGCGGGAACGGCAGCCGTGCGCGAAAGGCAGGCCGTGCCGGCGTCGCATGCGGCGGCCGTTCCCCCTTGCGGAAGGCGGTTTTCCCGCCGGCTCAATCCTTGCCGCCCGGCTCGGCCCGCCGTGCATGGTGGTCGCGGTCCAAGAAGGTATTGGCCCAGGAGGAAGTATGCTGCAACTCCGCGTTGTAGATCACGGGTGGTCCGTCTAGCAAGCGATCAGTCTCCCCGTAGGCCATCAAACGTTGATACGCCTTGGCCCACAAGCACTCTTTGTCTTGCAGTTCGCATTGGCCGTCCGAAGACCCGCCGCACGGGCCGTTGCGGCTACACTTGGAGCACCACCGTTTGGGGCAAATGTAGGCGCAGTCCGGCAGGCTGCAATCGCCGCAGTCTTGGCAGCCGTACATCGCAAACTTGGAGAAACGCTCGACCGCATAAGCGGCCTTGGCGGGCAGCGAGGAAGGGCGTTTGTCCCAGCGGGCGTAGAGCCTCCGCAACAGCCCCCACAGCCCGCGGTCTCGCGTGAATGCCCACCGATGAACGAGCCGAGAGATGCGGTAGCCGAGCGTTACCGCCCGGTTCCCCCGCGGACGCTCCAGCGATTGCAGATACTCGCGGTTGATGCGATCCGGGCCGCTCAAGCCGGTCTCCGGATCGTGTTCAAAAAAGAAGAACTCGCCCGGCAGAGAGAAGCGGATTTCGGGGAGGAATTGCCGCCAGTCGTCGGGCCCAAAGGATTCGGCCAACTCAATGACGCGGAAAAAAGCGTCCGGGGAGTTCAATCCGCCGAGATAGCCGGCCGCGAAGCCCAGCCCCTTGAATACCGCCAATTGCTTGGCCGCCAATTCGCGGAAGAATTGTGCCCCGCGATCGGGGCCGCCGCCGTATTTCTCGCAAAGGGCCAGCAATTCGTCGCTCACCACGCAACCCGGCAGTCTGCCGCTGTGGAATACCTTGGCGATCCCTTTCGTCAGGACGTAAACGTTGCCGATGAGGGGCACGTTGCCGATACCCCGGGCCTGGAGGAACAGCTTGACTTCGTGGAATTTTCGCATGTCGTAGCCCAACTGGGTAATCACCCATTGGGCCCCGGCGGCGATCTTCCGGACCAATTTGAAATACTGCGGTACCAATTCACGTTCGTGGCGCTTGAAGGGGGAAACGGCGCAACCGAGATAGAAGGCGGTGGGCCGCAGCCTTTCCGGCCCGCCCTTGCGGCCGGGGATTTCCAGCCCCCGGTTCATCGCCGCCAGGAGGCTGATCAGCCCGACCGAATCCAGATCGAATACCCCCGTGGGGCGCCCGCCGAAGCCCGTCACCGGGTAATCGCCAGTCAGCGCCAAGACGTTCCAAAGTCCCCGGGCCGCCAACCGCCAGGCGTAGGACTCCAGGCCGCTGCGATTCATGTCTTTACAGGTCAGGTGGATGACGACCTTCCCTTGGGCGCCCGGCAGTAAGGCTGCCAGCCCGTCCGGCGGCAGCATGGGAGACCCGCCCGGATTGTCGGTAATCGACACCCAAGCGATGCGAGGGTCGCCCGCCAATTCACGGGCCAATACGGCGGGAGGGAGCTTCTCCGCCTCCGCCGGCAGACCGCGGGTGGAGACGATCTCGGCCCCGTAAACGAACGCCCCGCCCTCCAGGCTCCGCCGAAATGCGGTAGGCGGGGTCTCCGGGGAGGCCGGCTCATGTTGCGGGTGATCAGGGTTGCCGGCGGGCAACGTCGGCTCGTCAGTCATGCCGATTACTCCGCGGGAATGGCTCCCTCGGCGCGAGCGCGAGGACTCATCGCGAAAAAGGTGAGGCGGCAACGTCTGCCTATGATTGCCGGACGGCCGGCCCTGCCGGAAGCCGCTCGCCCCGCCGTGCCCCGCGCCGCGGGCTTGCCCGAGGAGCGCGGTCTCGGGATCAGCAACCGTGCGTCAGGCCGAGGTGGCCAACTCCGCGGCCAACGTGCGTGCCAGGGCCACCGCCTCGGTGGCGTTCTCGCCGTAGCCGTCCGCCCCGATCTGCGAGGCGAATTGAGGCGTCAGCGGGGCGCCCCCC
>JAAZNR010000047.1 GCA_012798155.1 Thermogutta sp.
ATTGCCGAGGCGGCCGCAAAGCACGGCTGTGCGCTGCGGGTAGGCGTCAACTGCGGCTCGGTCGACCCGGCCGTTCGGGAGAAGTTCCCGCCGCACGACAAGCTCTCCCCCATGCTGGAATCGGCGCTGCTGCACTGCGAGCTGCTGGATCGCTTGGGCTTCGATCAGTACTGCGTCTCGCTGAAGGATTCCGATCCGGCCAAGGTCGTGGAGGTCAATCGGCGTTTCTCGGCGCAACGGCCGGATGTGCCCTTGCATCTGGGGGTGACGGAAGCGGGAATGCCGCCGGAGGGCATCCTCAAAACGCGCACCGCCTTGCTGCCGCTGCTTGCCGAAGGGATCGGCGACACCCTTCGCGTATCGCTGACTTTGCCCAATCCCCGAAAACACGAAGAGGTAACGGCCGGGCTGGAAATCGTCCGCGACGCGGCGGCCGGCCGCATCACCGTGGAGCCTTGGACGCCGGGACGCCTGAACATCATCAGTTGCCCCAGTTGTTCGCGAGTGGAGAACGCGGCCTTCGTGGAGTTGGCCGAGCAAGTCAGGGAAATGACGCGGTACGCCGCCGACGCCGACGTTACGATCGCCGTGATGGGGTGCCGCGTCAACGGTCCCGGCGAAACCGACTCCGCCGACCTCGGTTTATGGTGCGGTCCGCGCTACGTCAATCTGAAGCGCGGTGCCGAGACGCTGGGGAGCTTCGGCTACGATGAGATTCTGCCCCGGCTGAAACGGGAATTGGATGCGATCCTGGCGCGTCGCGCGGGCGGCGCGGGTCCGGCCCCGTCTCCGTGACCAAAATCGCGGATCGCTTGTTTCATGCGGTTGCCCTGCACTCCGGCGGCCGGCCGGACCGCCAAGGCGACCGTGTCTCTGCCAAGAAAGCGTCAGGGCCGCCGCACTCCCTGCGCGACGGCCCTTTCTCGTCATTGTTCACTCACGGGCTTGACCCGACGTCGCAATCCCATCCCTGCGACGCGACGACGGGAAGAAAGCCGAAGCAACCCGATCAGCACTTCTTCTTGGTTGCCGTCTTCGCGGCTTTCTTCGTGGTTGCGGCCTTCTTGGTCGCAGCGCCTTTGGCAGCCTTCTTTGCCACGGTTTGAACCTCCGTCCATTGGCTTCACGGTGAGACGGCTTCGACCACCGAAGCCGATTCGACGGGCCACCTGACCTCACCGTGTTTCATCCCCAATCCTTCAGACTCGTTCCGCGCGGACCCCGTTCTCGTTTCAAGCCGTCGATTTCCAGGCCACGTTGATGGCCGCAATTCGCGTGCATTCGCGGATTTCGGTCCCGCTTAAGATCCACGTGCACCGATCCTATACGTATACCTTCAAGGACAACATAGCAGGATGTTCCCAGAGTCCGCCGGAACGTTGCAACCGTGTTCTTTGCGGCAACGATGCATCGACCGTCTTCCCGACTTCACGGCATCTTGCCGGCGATGATCGCGCGCCGCTGAAACTCCCCGACAATCACTGCCGGAATCGCTTTCATCGATTCAAAAAAGTTATATCGGCGGCACGAGAAAGTTCAATCGCAAAAAGCATCTTTTATCAGATTTTCTCACGGCCGAGCGCGGTCCCGCTATCGAGTCCACGGCGCAATCAATCCTCATCATCGCTTTCCGCCGCGTCATCCACGGGTCCGGGGCGGACCACTTTCACGGCCGTCTTGATGCGAGGGCGAATCGCCAACCAATCCACGCCTTGAAACTCGGGGTCGGGTATCTCGCGAATCTCCTCCTCGCCGCAATAAGGCGTCATCGCATCGACCCACGCCATGATCCGCAGC
>JAAZNR010000434.1 GCA_012798155.1 Thermogutta sp.
TGAACTCCGGCATGAGCTGGTGATACCCCCCAGGCGTAGCGCGATCGGATGGAAGGCGGCCGGCCGCGGAGCACGCCGTCCGGCGGTCATGCCGCGATCGCACCGCAAGGCGATCCCCGGCCTACGTTCACCCGAACGCCGGCGCCGGGGGTCAGTGTTCCTCGGCCCGAGTCACGCGCTCGATTTCCTCGATTGTAGTCCGGCCGGCGAAGACTTTCCGCCAGGCATCCTGCCGCAGGGTGATCATGCCCTCGGCCACGGCGGCCTGGCGGATGGCCCAACTGCTTGCCCGATCGTGCGACAACTGGCGAACCCGCTCGGTGGTCACGAGAAGCTCGAAAATGCCTACCCGGCCGCGATACCCCACGTGCCGGCAGGCCCGGCAGCCCTTCGCCCGGTATAGCGTGACCCCCTTCTCCAACCGCTCGCGGGGAAAATCGCGGGGCAAGTCGGCGGGGTCCGGCTGGTACGGCTCCTTGCATTCCGGGCACAAGGTTCGCACTAGGCGCTGGGCCATCACGGCCTCCACCGTGCTGGAGACCAGAAACGGCTCCAAACCCATGTCGATGAGTCGCGTGTAGGCCCCCGCCGCGTCGTTGGTGTGCAACGTGCTGAACACCAAGTGACCGGTCAGCGAGGCCTGGATGGCGTTCTCCGCCGTCTCCAAGTCGCGGATCTCGCCCACCAGGATCACGTCCGGGTCGTGACGCAGGATGCTCCGCAGCGAGGCCGCGAACGTCAGGCCGATCTTGGGATGGACCTGAATCTGATTGATGCCTTCCAGTTGGTATTCCACCGGGTCTTCGGTGGTGATGATCTTCGTCTGCTCCTCTCGAATCTCCAGCAGGGCGCTGTAGAGGGTGGTCGTTTTGCCGGACCCCGTCGGCCCCGTCACCAGGAGGATCCCGTGCGGGAGCTTGAGCAGCTCTTGGAACGTGGCGTAGATGTCCTCTTCCATGCCCAGCTTGCGGAGGTCGAACTCCATCGCGCCCTTGTCGAGCAGGCGGAGGACGATCCCCTCGCCGTGGATCATGGGGATGACGGAGACGCGGACGTCCACCTCCCGCCCGGCCACGCGAAGCTGGATGCGGCCGTCCTGCGGCAACCGCCGCTCCGCGATGTTCAAGCGGGCCATGATCTTCAGGCGGCTGATGATCGCCGCCTGGAAGCGGTTGATCTCCGGGGGGACGGGCTGGGCGTGCAGCACGCCGTCGATGCGGTAGCGAATCTTCACGCCCGAGGGCTGCGACTCGATGTGCACGTCGCTCGCCCGCAGGTCGACGGCCTCCAGCAAGATCTCGTTGACCAGTCGGACGACGGACGGCTCTTGCGCCAACTGCGAAAGCTCGGAGCCGTCGGCTTCGATCCCCTCGATCAATTCGACGCCGTCGTCGTCCTCGCTTTGGGAGATGAGTTCGTCGATCGTCTCGCCGCCCACCCCCAAATGCGTCTTGATGAGCTTGCTGATCTCCGCCTGGCCGGCCAAGACCGGCGTCACGGTCTTGCCGATGGCGGTGGAAAGCTCATCCAACGGGTAGAGGTTGAAGGGGTCGCTGGTGGCGACGATCAGTCGGCCGTTCTCCTGCCGGATGGGAAAGAGGTTCTCGCGATAGACGAATCGGAGGGGGAACCCCTTCAGCAAGGCCGGATCGATCTTCACGTCGTGCAAATCGACGTAGGGGATGCCCAGCTCCTCCCCAAGGGCCCGCAGGGCCTCCTCTTCCGAAACCAGGCCCATCCCGACGGCGGCTTGGTCCAAGCGCTTCCCTTCGCCCTGATTGCGACGGGCTGCCTGCAA
Organism: Thermogutta sp.; assembly: GCA_012798155.1. GTDB lineage: Bacteria > Planctomycetota > Planctomycetia > Pirellulales > Thermoguttaceae > Thermogutta. The sequence continues at coordinate 1,799 of JAAZNR010000434.1, forward strand.
CTGCTGAGGGGTTAACAGACCTTTTCTGAGCAAGATTTCACCGGCTTCCATGGACCACCGTTTACAAGGCGCCGCCGCGCCGAAAATCATCCATCAGTCCGACTGTGGGGCAATCGGGCGAGGCCCACCGCGCCCCGCCGAGGCCCAACCCGCCCCTCATGCACCCAACCCACCGAACCGCCGTTCCCCTCTCGGACCAACCCTTCCATACCACTAATGATTCGTTGCGCACCCCGGGAAATCCCTGACGCCCGGATTTTTCACAAAATTGTTCCCCGCCGCCATGTTTACAGTCCAAAAAGGGCGATGGCGTGGCCCGGCGACTCGCCGTTTCCATATTTTCATACTACACCGGATTGAAAACCCCCGGTTTCAAACCGCGACGTCCCTCACCTTTTGCGGATGCAGATAAAAACACAGCTAAAAATATCGCCCTGAGGCAGGATTTTGCCGGAAGCGGCAGCCGAGACGAAACCCGTCGCCCCGTTTTTTCGCCGAAAAGGCCCAGCCTGGCGAGTTGACCGCGGACCATCCATTCGCATCGTGGACCGGACTGCCGAGGGGGATGCATCCGCTAGCAGTTCGCTCGTGCTCCGCGTGGTCGGCTACTCACCCGCCAAGCTGGGTATTCCGTCATCAGTCTTGAGACTGTCAGACTCACGGATCGCAGACTGAAGGATCGCATCCATGCCGCAAAACGTTGGGCTGGATGCGCGGCCGTCAGCCATGAGGCCGTGAGACTCGAGGATCGGGCCGCGGGAATCCGCTTACCCGAACTGGACTTCACGTGTCGCGGGCGCCTCGTCGTCCGGCGGGCCTGTCACCGGCGGGGGCGGCACCTCCACGGCGGGGGAACAGGTCCTCGGGCGAGATCTCGAACTTTTCGCCCTTCATCTTTTCCCACTTGGACTTCTGCTCGTCGGTGAGGACCTTCATCGCGGCCTCTTCCATCTTCTGCCGCATCTCTTGCATCCGTCCCCGCAGGGCGCCGGGGTCGCGCGGGCCTTCCCCGTCTTGCGGCCTCATGCCCTGCATGACCTCCCGGCCCACGTCACGCAGCTTTTGGACCTGCTCTTCGCTCAGGCCGAGTTCCTTCCGGACATCGGGATCCATCAAGGCCCCGACGCCGGCCACCTGCAAGCGGATTTCGTTGAGCCGAGCCACTTGGTGGGGCAGGAGGACGCCTTCGATCTTCTTCTGGGATTCTTGCTGCAACTCCCTGGCCTTTTCGAGGTTCGCCCGGCGATCACCGCCCTGGCCCTGGCCGAACAACTCCCGCATCTTTTCGCGGTTGGCCGTGACGATCTTCTCGACCTCGGCCTTTTGGTCGTCGGTCAGCTCGATCTCTTTTTGAACCTTTTCGATTTGCAGGAGCTGCGCCCAGCCCATGCCCCCGCCCATGAAGCCGAATCCGCCCGGTGCGCGGCCGAAGCCGGCGCGTCCGCCGGCAGGCCCTCCCGGCGGCTGCGCCAAGGCCGCTCCCCCCGTCAAACCGATCGTCAACAGCACCGCCAACGCCAACCGTGTCACTCTCATGGACGTACCTCCGACTCTCAACGAACCTCTGACCAAGGAACCGCACCTGCGTCGCGGGCGAGTCGGGAAGCGATCCGCCGCGACCGGAGACGCACCCAGCGTCTCCAAGACAATTAACGCCCCGGCGAACGAAAAGTTCCGCAGGCCGCCGAATTCGTTCCGACGGCGCCGAAAAATCGGGCGAAGTCGTTCGGCCCAAGGTCACCCGGCAGGCTATCCCCGACATCGCGGGAAAAGCTGCTCCCCGAAACACTCCCGCCGCCAAA
>JAAZNR010000435.1 GCA_012798155.1 Thermogutta sp.
AAGTTGCAGTCGCTGCGTCCGGTTCCGGGGACGGCCCCGGCGTGGCAGCCCGGCGTGTGCCCGTGGGGAGGTCCCGGGTTGGGTATGGGTCCGGGTTTCCGTCGCGGAGCGGCAGGAGCGGGCTACGGTCCCGCTTACGGGCGAGGCCGAGGGCGAGGCATGGGTTACGGAGCGGCGGCGGGCGGCCAGGGTCCGCGTGCCGGCTTCGGCGCGGGTTTCGGCGCAGGTTTCGGCCCGGGACCGCGGCGAGCCCGGTAACCCCCGCTAAGTTCCAAGATGCGGCAGCCCGGCTCCGCTCCCGATAAGCTAGGCGAACGGAGTCACCCAGGCGGTTCGCCCAACGGAAAAGAGTCCTTTACAGAATCCGAAAGGAAGGGGTCGTGACGGCAAGACGCCACGACCCCTTTTTCGTACTCCAAGGCTAATTCGTGTTACAAGCTGGACTTTTGCAAACTGCTCCCCTCTCCCTCTGGGAGAGGGGCAGTGGGTGAGGGCTTGGTGAAGTTGGGCAATCACGGCAAGCAGTTTTCGCGCCTAATTGCCCTCACCATAACCCTCTTCCAACGCGGACGAGAACTCGTCACCACAATTTGCAAAAGTCCAGTTACAAGGCTGATTCGTATTCCAAGGCCAATTCGTGTTCCAAGGCCGAGTTGTGGGCGGTTGTCCGCCAAGTTTGGCAAGTCGCCCTTCTTGTGAGACAATCATTGTTATCGCGGCGAGACCGCCGACCTATCAAAAGCGAGATGCCGTATGAGCCTGATTGGCCCGCGGGCAAGCCGACCCCTGCTGATTTCCCTGCACGCCGCCGCGGCTTTGGTGTGCGCGACCCTGGCGGTCGGGATAGCCGTCTGGCAATACGGGGAGCTGTGGAAGGATCGTCGTGCCGCCGAGTCGGTACTCCGCAGGCAGGCCGAGTCCATTCAACGCGCCATCTCGGGAAATCTCCGCTCGCACCGTCGCTTGGGGGCGTATTTCGACCAGCAAATCGCGACGTTCCTGGAAGAGATGGTCGCGTCGCAGGACGTCTTGGGAGTCTCGATCCTCGACGAATCGGGCCGAGAGGTCATTCACGCGGGGGAGACGATCCCAACGACGGTGCAAGGAGAGGAGGCCTGGTCGGAGCAGGGATTCCTTTCGCGGAGGGAAATCGACGTTTCCCCCTTGTCCCCGGCGGGAGGTGGCCCCTTCGGACCGGGTCGCGGTTTCGGCCGAGGGCGATGGGGGCCGCCCGCCGCTTCCGCCGACAGCGTCTTCATCAACGGCGGACGCTTTCAATGCGTGATCCTCTTGGATCGAACGGCCTTCGACGCACAAGCCGCCCGCATGGTCCGTTTGCGGTGGGGCCTGATCGCCGCCGGAGTCGGGGCCTGCGCCCTGCTGTGGGGCGGCTGGATATTGGGCTTGAGGGTCCTGACCCTGAGCCATCGCAAGCGCTTGGCCGAGTTGCAAAGCCGGCATTGGGAGGAATTGAGCCACGCCGCGGCGGGCTTGGCCCACGAGACCCGCAATCCCCTGGGGTCGATCCGCGGTTGGGCCCAGCGACTGGCGGAAAACGGGGTGCCCCCTTCCACCGTGGCGTCGCAGGCCCGGATCATCATGGAGGAATGCGATCGCATCACTGCCCGCTTCAATCAATTTCTCAGTTTTGCCCGGCCTTACCACGCGCACCCACAAGCCGTCGATTTGGAGACGCTGTTTGGGGAGTTGATCTCCCTGCTGGACGCCGACGCCGCTTCCCGCGGTCTTCGGCTGGATGCCCGGGCGGAAACGCCGTGGGTGGCCGCCGATCCGAACCTCTTGCGCCAGGCACTATTCAATCTACTTCACAATGCCTTGCGTTATTCACCCAACGGAGGCACCATTGAATTACGGGCGTTTCAAGAATCGCCCCACCTCAAGGTGATCGAGGTGAGGGATCGAGGTCCCGGCGTTCCCGAGGAATCGCGCCCCCGGCTTTTCACGCCTTATTACACGACATCCGAAGGCACGGGGTTGGGGCTCGCCATTGTGCGGCGGATCGCCGACACGCACGGCTGGAGCGTGGAGTATCGCCCCCGCGAGGGCGGGGGTGCCGTCTTCCGTTTGGTGATTCCCGACTCGAAAATGAAGCCGCCCCCGGCGAGCGATCCCGCCTGCGACGAAACCCCGGCTTGAGACAAGGATTTGGAACAGAAACGAGACGGGCGATGGAAACCTCCGCCGAATCGTCACGACACGGCAGAACCGTCTTGGTGGTGGATGACGAGCCTTCGCAACGGCAACTTTTCGCGGAGTCGGTTCGGCAATTGGGGTTTGCGGTGATCGAGGCGGGTTCGGGCGAGGAAGCGGTCGAAATCGCCTCCCGCCGATCGCCCGATCTGGTTCTGCTCGACGTCCGCTTGCCCGGAATCTCAGGCTTGGAGGCATTGCGGCGGATTCGCGAGGGGACGCCCGACCTGCCCGTTCTGTTGATCACGGCCTACGCCGACGTACGGGACGCCGTGGCCGCCCTGAAAAGCGGGGCCTGCGACTACCTTACCAAGCCCGTCGATTTGGAAGAGTTGAAAACCGCGATCCTAGATCAACTGGGCGAAAGCCACGACAAGGCGAGCGGGGTCGCCGAGCTGCCGCCGTTGCCCCCGGATATTGTTTTTGCCGATCCCGCCTTTCGCCGCGTTTTGGAAACCTCGGCACTCGTGGCCCCCACCGAGGCCCCCGTATTGATTCTCGGACCAAGCGGCTCGGGAAAAGACGTCATCGCCCGTTTGATCTGTCGCTGGAGCCGCAGGGCGGAGGGACCCTTCGTGGCGGCAAACTGCGCGGGACTGCCCGAGACGCTGATCGAGAGCGAACTCTTCGGTCATGTGAAAGGGGCCTTTACGGGCGCGCAAACGGACCGGAAAGGATATTTCCGCGCCGCCCACGGAGGAACGCTTTTTTTGGATGAGATCGGGGAGCTTCCGCTGCATCTTCAGGCCAAGTTGTTGCGGGTCTTGGAAAACGGCGAGATCACCCCCGTCGGCAGCGATCAAATGGTGCGGGTGGATTTCCGCCTGATCGCGGCAACCCATCGCGACTTGACGGAGGCGGTAGCGGAGGGTCGATTTCGCGAAGATTTGTTTTATCGGCTCAACGTCTTCGAGCTGCGGGTTCCGCCGCTGCGAGAAAGGCGTGAAGATATCCTGCCGCTCGCGCGGCACTTCGCGGCGCAATTCGCGGGGCGTCCCGTTCGGTTCTCGCCGCAGGCCGCGAGCGCCTTGCTGGCACACCCCTGGCAGGGAAATGTCCGCGAGTTGCGGAATGCGGTGCAACGGGCTTGCCTTTTGGCACGGGGGGACGTGGTCCTGCCCGAGCATCTACCGCCGCAGATCAGCCGCACGGTGGAGGGATACGAAGACCGCCAAACGGGCCGATTGGACTTGGTGGAAAGGGCGGCCATCCTGGCGACCCTCGAAGAATGCGGCGGCAACCGCACCTTGGCCGCCCGAAAGCTCGGCATCAGTCGAAGGACGCTGATCTACAAGCTCCGCGCGATCGAAGAAGAGAAGAATGCCGCGGACGGCGCCTGATTCTCAGGGCCGGCTTCCATCTTCGGTAGCCTTCGATGAGCCGCGATCGCGAGGACGAACGGCGTCTTCATTCGGCGCTCCGTCTTTCTTTTCGTTTCCGCGAATCTATAATTCGGTAAAATGGAATCGTGAATACTTGTTTCGGCGGCGCGTGACGTGGTCCGTCGGGGAGGGGATGATGGCCGGCATGTTACGTATCTCGGAGGCGGCGTCGCTCGCCCTCCACGCCATGGCGCTAATGGCCCAGACCCGGAGACGTTGGTCGAACGAAGAGTTGGCCCGGCGGCTACGAGCATCCTCGCATCACTTGGCCAAGGTCATGCAGCGGCTTGCGAAGGCGGGGGTGATTCGCTCGATTCGCGGGCCTCGCGGCGGTTTCGAATTGCTGCGGGCGCCGGAGACGATCTCCCTGGCCGAGATCTACGAGGCGGTGGAAGGCCCTCTGCCGACCGCCGAGTGTCTCCTGGGAGAGCCTCTGTGCCGCGGCGGTGATTGCATGTTGGGGGAACTGCTGCACTCCGTCCACAATCAGGTGCATCACTACCTGTCCCAAACGACGCTGGCGCACATGGCCGGCGGACTGCATCTCGTCTCGCTGGACGGCGGCGGCTCGGCGGGTAACACCGGG
>JAAZNR010000048.1 GCA_012798155.1 Thermogutta sp.
CCTGCGTCCCTGAGTTCTAGTCTCCAGCTTTTCGGAGTTTCGACCAGCCGATAGGCGGTCCATTGCGGCTTATCGGCTATTGGAAGTTCGGGAAAGATTTCATCTGCATGGAAGGCATGAATATGGCTGAATTGGAATGCAAAAACGTGACGTTGAGCGAGAACGAGAACGGCGGGACGACCTCGGCCGCCAAGTTCTCTCCCTTCGGCTTGAAGATCGATGCTCGCTTTTGTCCGGCGAACGTGGAGAGTCCGTTCGATACCGTGGTTTGGACCCGGCGAAGCGCCGAAATCAAGAATGAGGCGGGCGGCACCTACTTCCAGCAGCCGGACTGCGAGGTCCCGGAAACCTGGAGCCAGTTGGCGACCAACATCGTAGCCGGCAAGTATTTCTATGGCGAGATCGGCACGCCCCGGCGGGAAAACAGCGTGCGGCAATTGATCCATCGCGTCTGCCGCACGATCGCCGACTGGGGGATTGCGGACGGCCTTTTCCGTTCGGTGGAAGACGGCGAGCGGTTCTACCGGGAGCTGGCCTGGCTTTGCCTGCATCAGCACGCGGCGTTCAATTCGCCGGTCTGGTTCAACGTGGGGCTTTATCATCAATACGGCATTCGCGGCGCGGCCTGTAGCTGGAGGTGGGATGCGACGGAGAATCGGGTCGTTCAACCGGAGAATCCCTACGAATACCCGCAAGCCTCCGCCTGTTTCATTCAAAGCGTGCAGGACAATATGGAGGACATCATGGAGCTGGCCCGCAGCGAGGCCATGCTCTTCAAGTTCGGGTCGGGGACGGGGACCGATTTGTCCACCTTGCGATCGCATCGCGAGAAGCTTTCCGGCGGCGGCAAGCCCTCCGGTCCGCTTTCCTTCATGCGGGTCTACGATCAGATCGCGGCCGTGGTCAAAAGCGGCGGCAAGACGCGCCGCGCGGCCAAGATGCAATCGCTCAAGGTCCATCACCCGGACATCCTGGAGTTCATCGAGTGCAAATCGCGGGAGGAAAAGAAGGCGCGGCTCTTGATCCAGGAGGGCTACGATCCCGAAGAAGCCTACGGCTCGATCCTGTTCCAGAATGCCAATCTATCGGTCCGTGTGACGGACGAATTCATGGAAGCGGTGGAGGCCGACCGGCCTTGGACGACGCACTGGGTCACCGATCCGACCAAGGAAGGCCCCACCTACCGTGCGCGGGAATTGCTGCAAAAGATGGCCGAATCCGCCTGGTCCTGCGGCGATCCCGGCGTGCAGTACGACACGACGATCAACCGCTGGCACACCTGCCCCAATTCCGGGCGGATCAACGCCAGCAATCCCTGCTCGGAGTACATGTTTCTCGACGACTCGGCCTGCAATCTGGCCAGCGTCAATCTGATGAAGTTCCGTCGCGAGGACGGCGTGTTCGACGTGGACGGCTTCGTGGACGCCTGCCGAATCGTGTTCATCGCGCAGGAGATCTTGGTGGATCACTCCAGCTATCCCACCGCCAGGATTGCGAGAAACAGCCATTTGTTCCGGCCGATCGGGCTGGGGTACTCGAACCTGGGCAGCCTGCTGATGGCGAGCGGTCTGCCCTATGACTCCGAGGAAGCCCGCGGTCTCTGCGGGGCGGTCACGGCCTTGATGCATGGGGCGGCCAACCGCACCAGCACGGAATTGGCGGCCGCCGTCGGTCCCTTCGCCGAATTCGAGAAGAACCGCCGGCCCATGCTGGATGTGATGGAGCGGCACTGGCAAAAGGTGGAGGAATTGAAGCACGCGCCGGAATATCTGAAGAACGCCGCCCGCAAGATTTGGGATGAAGTCTTGGCCGCCGGGCGGCGCTTCGGTTTCCGCAACGCCCAGGCCACGGTTCTGGCTCCTACCGGCACCATCAGCTTCATGATGGACTGCGACACGACGGGGATCGAGCCGGAGTTCGCCCTCGTCAAGTATAAGCAACTCGCCGGCGGCGGCACGCTCAAGATCGTCAATCAGACGATCCCCTTGGCGCTCAAGACGTTGGGCTACGAGGACGAGCGGATCGCCGAAATCACGGAATACGTGAACCAACACGATACGGTGGAGGGCGCCCCTCATCTCGATCCGCGGCACCTCGCGGTGTTCGATTGCGCTTGTCCGGTGGGCGGCGGCACGCGGGCGATCTCGTGGCGGGCCCACGTCCTCATGATGGCCGCGGCCCAGCCGTTCCTCTCGGGGGCCATCTCCAAAACGGTCAACATGCCGCGCGAGACCAAGCCGGAGGAGATCGCGGCGGCCTACATGGAAGGTTGGAGGTTGGGGTTGAAGGCCATGGCCGTTTACCGCGACGGCTCCAAGAGTGTGCAGCCGCTGATGACCAAGAAGAGCGAGAAGGACGAAAAGGCCGTCCCGCCGCCGCGGCGCGAGCGATTGCCGGATACCCGAAACTCCATTACCCATAAGTTCTCCGTGGCCGGTCACGAGGGCTACATCACCGTGGGATTGTATCCCGACGGGCGCCCCGGCGAGCTTTTCATCACCATGGCCAAGGAGGGGAGCACGATCGGCGGCCTCATGGACTGCTTCGGGACCGCCGTTTCGATGAGTTTGCAATACGGCGTCCCATTGGAAGTCTATGTCAACAAGTTTTCCTACGCGCGGTTCGAGCCGATGGGATACACGAAGAATCCCGACATTCGCACCGCGACCAGCATCGTGGATTACATCTTCCGTTGGCTGGGAATCACGTTCCTGCCGGGATATCGCGAATCCCAGCAGCGACAGGCCGAATTCGTCAAGGAAGCGCCGGCGGGCGAGGCTAGTCAATCGCTGTCGGGAGAAGCGGTCGGCGTTGGGGAGGGAGATCGCGCGGCCAAGCTCGGCGCGGTCGCGACCGGCTCGCCGCTTGAGGGGGGCACCGCTGCCGTATTCAAGCCCGGCACTAAATCGGGAAACGGTGCTCATCCCGCGAAATCGGCCCTGATCGCGGCATCGACCGTTAAGCGGTCGGCGGCTGGTATGGAAATGCAGTCGGACAATCCGCCTTGTGACGAGTGCGGCGGATTGACCCGCCGTAGCGGGGCCTGCTTCGTTTGCACCGTATGCGGGCACAGCATGGGCTGCTCGTGATTCCGGCAAGGGGCCGGACCGTCTCGAGCGAAGCCGTGATCGCGGCGGAAAAGCGTTTCATATCCTGCGCCGCCGGCATCAGCCGGCGGTTTTTTCGGCTCGTGCTCGGGGAATTTCGACCGTGAAGTTCGCGGCGTCGCGGTGGCTCCTCCCGCGACTACGCCGAAGTCGGCGACCTCGGCCATCGATCGCGGACGGCGGTTCCTTCGCCGGAGGGCGAAGTGGTGTGCGGCGGAGCGTTCCGGGTGAAGTAGCAGTCGCCTCTACCGGATACCACGCGGATGAAGACCGTGTTTTACCAGAAGTGTTTTGCCAGAAATGTTTTGCCAGAAATGTTTTGCCGGGAGTATTTTGCCAGAAGTGTTTCGCCCGAAGTATTTTGTAAGAAGTGTTCTGCACGGATCCGGTAGCGTGGTACCAACTGACCCACATAGGTAGCATTTAGCCGCCAAGGTTGCCACAATCGGCAGTGGCTCTGACGTCACCTGTCAACCGGCTGCCTCGCACGTCGCTCCGTGGCCTCGGTGGTGAAGAGGAAGGTACAATAGTAGGCTAAGTCTCGGCTGGATGTTCTCGGGCGGTTCGACATCGCGGTAGCTTAACCGCCCAAAGAGTCGGGTATCCCTGTGACAGTACGGCGGGGGAATGCGGTCTTCTCCTTGCGATCGACGATCATGGACGTCTTTTCGGGTACACGTTTACGGGACGGCCTTTTGTCGGCGGTGTGCGGCCTACTTCTTTTAGCGGGATGCCGACCGGCGGCCGATTCTTCGGCGAAGGCGGTAGGAAGTGCCCGGGGGCCCGCCTCAGACGCAAAGGCGGAGGCTGAAGTGCCGGAGCCGGTACCCTACCCGGCGCTGCCCGAGCCGCTCACCGGCGATTGGATGAAGTCGCAGGCCGAAGAGGAAGCCCGGCGTTTGGCGGAGGCCTTCGCCGACGATGTGGAGGCCCTGGATTTACAAGCCGCGGTCCACCGGCTGTCGGGTCGAAGTGACGAGGCCGTTGAGACATGGAAGCGGTGCCTGGTCCTACGTCCGGACTTTCTTCGGGCCTATGTGCCGATGATTTCGATAGCCCGGCGGAAAGGGGACTACGCCGAGGCTGAGCGTCTATGCCGCGAATGTTTGCGACTCGATCCGCTTCAAGTCGAGGCACGCGGGCTGTTGGCGGCGGTGTTGTTCGAGCAAGGGCAATACGATGCCGCGATCGAGACGGTGTTGGCGGGATACGCCATCGGGGCCGTCGACGCGGAGGCCTTGTTCTTTCAAGGCCAAGCCTATCAGAAAAAGCAAGAGCACGAGAAGGCGGCGGCGGCCCTTCGCGAAGCGATTCGGCTGGAACCGAACTACACCCGCGCGTATTATGCCCTCTCCGTCAGCTTGAGCCGTTTGGGCCGAAAGGAAGAGGCTGCGGAGGTACGGGCGAAGTTTCGAGAGTTGCAAGGTCGCGAGATGGCGGCCAACGCGGCCATCCTCGAGGTCGAAAGCGAGGAATTCGTGCGGCGGACCGTGGCTTCGGTTTTCCAGCGGGCCGGCGAGATCTGGGCGACCAGGGGCCGCAGCGAGGATGCCGAACGTTGCTGGCTGTTTGCCGCCGTTCTGGTGCCCGACGATCCCGCTCCGCGGTTGAAGCTGGGGACGCTGTATCAAAGCTTGAACCGGCCGGGCCGCGTCTTGGGCTTGTTGGACGAGCTTGGTCCTTTAGAGCTTCGTGATCCGGAACTGCTCCGTGCCCGCGGTCTGCTATTCTTGCGATCCGGACGCCGGAACGAGGCGGAAAGGGATTTTCGAGCTTGGATCGAAGCGGCCCCGCAATCCGCGGACGCCTATTCTCTCTTGGCGCAAACCTACTTGACGATGGGCCACAAGAAATCCGAGGCTCTGCGGGCGGCGGATGCCGCCGTTCGCTTGGCCCCCACCAAGGAGAACCTGCTGGTGTTGGCGGTGGCCTGCGCCGAAACGGGAGATCGGGATTCGGCCTTGCGGATCGCCCAACAACTTTTGCAGCGCGATCCGCAAAGCCCCGAGGCCCATCGATTGTACGAGATGCTGCGAGGCGGAAATCGCTGATTATTTTGCCGCAGTGGGAGAAACCGCTTGCGAGTCGGGATATGCTCTCTTTCGGCCGTTTTGGTTGGGACGATGACGGCGTGGGGTATCGCGAACGAGGATTCGCCGATCGTATTTCGGGACATGACGGCCGCTTCGGGCGTGCATTTCGTTCATACCCGGGGCGGTTGCGGCAAGTATTACTTGGTGGAGACGGTCACGGCCGGACTGTGTCTCTTCGACTACGACAATGACGGCGACGACGACATTTATTTCCTCAACGCCGCGCCGCTCCCCGGCTGCAAGTTCCCGGTACCGCCGCAAAACGCCCTCTATCGAAACGACGGCGGGTTTCGGTTTACGGACGTTACGGATTATGCGGGCGTCGGCGATCGCGGCTTCGGACTGGGGGTGTCGGCCGGCGACTACGACAACGACGGCCTCCTCGATCTGTACGTGAACAACTACGGCCCCAACGTCTTCTACCGCAACAACGGCGACGGCACGTTCCGGGACGTGACGCAGCAGACCGGAACCGCTAACGGTCACCGCGTGGGGGCGGGCGTGTTGTTCCTAGATATCGACGGGGACGGGTGGCTGGATCTGTATGTAGGCAATTACATCGTCTTCCGCGACGAACTGCATGTCTTCCATCAATTGACGGGCGTGCCGGTGTACGGCAGCCCCGAGGAGTATGAGCCCGACCAAGATACGCTGTATCGCAATCGCGGCGACGGCACGTTCGAAAACGTGACGGAAAGCTCGGGCATCGGGGCGGTTCGCGGCACCGCGATGGGCATGGTTGCCGCCGATTTCGACGCCGACGGCGACACCGACATCTTCGTCGGCAACGACGTCCGGGAAAACTTCCTCTTCATCAACGACGGCAAGGGCGTTTTCACGGAAGAGGCCGTGGAACGCGGCGTCGCCTATAACGGTTACGGCGACCCTAACGCCAGCATGGCCGCCGACTGCGCTGACTTCGACAACGACGGCCTGCTCGATTTGTATATGACTGACTATCAGAGCGAGTGGCCCGTCCTCTATCGCAACCTGGGCGACATGTTCGAAGACGTCACCTTTGAAACGGGGGCGGGCGGCAAATTGTATCCCTATGTCACATGGGGCTGCGGCTTCGCCGACTTCGACAACGACGGCGACAAAGATATCTTCGTCGGCGCCGGTCACATCAACGATAAGATCGAGCTACTCGACGACACCACCGCCTATCGTGTGGCGAATTCCGTTCTCCGCAACGACAACGGCAAATTCAGGGACGTCTCGGCGAGTGCCGGCGACCTGCCGCGATTGGTGGAATCGACGCGGGGCATCGCCCTGAGCGATCTCGACGGGGATGGCAGGATCGACGTGGTGGCATTGAACTCAGAGGCCCCCGCCCATGTCCTGCGGAATGAAACGGAGAATGGCAACCACTGGATTCAGATCGATCTCCGCCGCTCTGATCGCAATCGGTTCGGCGTGGGGAGCCGCGTGAAAGTGACGGCAGGCGACCTCGTGCAATACGACGAGGTCCACAGCGGCCGCGGCTATCAAAGCCACTGGGGAATGCGGCTCCACTTCGGCTTGGGCGAACGTACCAAGGTGGACCGGATTGAAATCCAGTGGCACGGCGGCGGGACGCAAATCGTGGAGGATATCCCGGCCGATCAAACCATTACCATCGAAAAGGACGGCGGATGGCGTCCCTCGAAAAGAGGTTGACTGCCGCGCCCTTCCGTCGGCGCTTTTCGCTTGAACGGTCGCTGAAAGTACGGCTGGAAACTGTCGCCCACCCAGCAGCAAAGCGCCAAATCGGGAGTAAACCACGATCACTTGGGGTGGTCGCAGCGATAGCAGCCCAACTGGTCGCAGGAAGCAGGCGGCTTAGCGCCGTCGTACTAGGGGACGCTCGCCTCACCGGGGGGCGTGTCGGGTTCGGCCTCGGCGGGGGGAGGGGCCTGCGGGGCGTCGCCGCCGGACTCCTTTTGTCCTCCCGCCGGCGGCGGAGACTCGGCACCCGGCGGCGGAGACTCGGCACCGCCGGCCGAGGTCTGACCCGAGGGCGGCTCGGCAGCAGGCATTTCACCATTCTGAGGTTGCGACGGCTCCGCGGCGGCGGGCGGCGTTTGCGCCTCGTTCGGTGCGGACTCCGTTGCGGGAGGCTGCGCTTCCTTTTCCTCAGGCGTCGCCCCACCGTTCTCCGATTCCGTCCCGGCGGCGGGGGGCGTGGTTTCTTTCTTCTTCACAATGTCTTGGCGGCTGAGGCGAATCTTGCGATAGACCTCATCGGAGATGATGTAGTACCATTCGGCGAACCGGGCGTTCAATTCCTTGACCCGCTCTTCGCCCTTCTTGAGCTTTTCCTGGTACTCGTCGCGCTTCCGCTGGTTCTCCTTCTCGATGCGTTCGCGTTCCGCCTTGATGTCTTCCGCCTTCTTTTCCTGCGTGTCGCCGGATTCTTTCTTCCCGGGCGACCCATTCTGGCCGTTTTCAGCTTTCGTTTCGGCCGGTTGAACAGAGTCCGTCGCCGAATCCTCCGCCTTCGTTTCGCCCGGTTGTGCGGAGTCGGGCGCTGAATCCTCGGCCTTCGCCGCTGCTGCGGGCGGAGCGGATTCCGCGGCGGGATTCTCCAGCGCGTTTCCGGCCGCGCCGTCTTGCGTCTGGTTCGAGGGGGCCGGTTCCGCGGGCAAGTCGGGCAGCGGTTCCAATTCCGGTTCGGGAATCAATTGCGGGTCGAACTCCGCGGTGACCAGCAGAAAGCGATTGACGTTTTGATCGCTACCCGATTCCGTGCCGCCGCCTTGTCCTTCCAGGACTCGCCCGAATCGCAGCAAGTATCGCACGCCGTCCTTCATGCCCACGCGAATCTCGCCCTCGCTGGAAATGATCTCCACGCCGTTCATGTCGATTTTGCGCGAGCCGACGGGCGGAAAGATACGATAGAACTGCCCGGCGGAGGTGACGAAGAAGCCCGCGTGCTGGAGGTCCGCAAGTGCCTCTTCATTCGCGGCGAAGGAGCCGTCGCCGGTCAGGGATGCGCTCAAACCCTCGGGCTTCTTGCGGACGTCCACGATCTTCAGGTCATCCAGGGCCGTGCGGAGGGCGTCCAATTTGGCGGTGTCCAGCTCCTCGTCCTCCGCCAAGGAGCGGGGCTTCCAGGACATGCTTTCCGGATCGAACGCCAAGTCCTGGGAGAGGCTCCAGCGGGGAGTGCCAAGATCGTCGTACTGCAAAATGATCTGGGATCGCGGTTCGATGCCGCTGGTGAGGCTGTCGAACGAATAGTCGTGCAGTTGTACGTCCTTGACGTCCCATGGATTCAGCTTCAGCAAATCTTTTTCGATCCAATCCCCGAAATTGCTGGAAAGCTTGTCGTCGGAGAGCTTTACGACGTAGACGGGGTCCTGCCCGGTCACGCGGACATAACGAAGTTGCTCATTGTCCTTGAGCTTGTTGCCCAGAATGATGTCGATCAAGACGCGGTCGCCGGCATCCCGCATGACCACCCTCTTACCGATGCCGCGGGTGCCGAGGGTGGTCTTGTCGGGGTCGGGAGTCACGACGCCGAACATGGCCAGCTCCTCCTGCGTCGGCGAGGAGGCCGCGACGTCGAGGACCTTCAATCCGATCAGGGACGTGGCGGCCTGGGCCAGATGGTCCTTGGCGTCGGCCGGATAATTGTCGTGGCTGGGAATCGACCAGCGGTTATTGACCTGCGCCACCTTGAAGGTCTTGATACCGACGGAGTTGGGATCGTATTCCGTGATTTCCAAACTCGCGGCGTCCAGGGCGTTGGAAAACGAGGGGAAGAGGACTTGTCCCCGCATGTCACCCGCGTCGCCGGTAGGGGGGACGTATCGCACCCACCAGGCAACGGCAAGGACGACCAGCGTCGCACCGACGAAAAGGAAGGTCTTACGGGTTTCGGTCATGGAGAACTACTCCTCATGGACGGCGTTCCGCTCGCAAGCGAGGCGGAAGCGGCTAAATGCTGCTCGACGCGAAATCGAAGATCGAAAATACGTCAATACGTTTGCGGTTACCGCCGCGCGATCGGGACGGCGGCGCGGCGGTCAGGACGACCCGCGACTCGCCCGGCGCCGCGGGGGGACCCCCTCCAATTCCCTGGCCCTACGCCACACGAAGATCACGGCGGCGAGGGCCAGAGGAAACAGCGGGGGAATGAGCACGGACGCCATCTTGTACGAGTTCTGCAGGCCGCGGACATAGAGCGCCAGCTCGGTCTCGATCCGCTCCAGTTCTCGGTCCCGTTTTTGACGCTCTTCCTCCATCCGCGCGGACATCCGCCGCTCACCCTGTTGCTGGGCGATGGCCACGCGCCGCACGATCTCGTCCGTGCTGAGGTTCTGTTTCTGCATGTCCGCTTCGAGTTTCTTCAGGGCCTGATCCAGCTTTTCGCGTTCCTCTTTCTCGATTTGATCGTAGGCGTCTTGGAGTTTTTGCCGTTGCTCGGCCGCTCGTTGCCGGGCCGTTTCCGTGGCCTTTTCGATCCGCGTCAGGGTGCGATGTTTGGGCCGACGATTGCGGATATCGATGAACCTGTCCTCGCCCGCCATCAGATCCAGCAGATTGAGGACCATCGTCACGTTATCGAAATCGAGTCGCACATCCAGTCCGGGCAAATCCTTCTGTTGGCGGAGGAGGAAAAAGGCCTGGTGCAGCATATCGATATCGGCCACCAGCGCCGCGCGAACGGGGTGCGTTTTGTCGGGGACTTCTTCCAACCTTCCTGCGGGCGGGGCGGCGGGATCGCCCTGTTCGCCGCCGGCGATGACCTTCAGTTCGGGCAGCGTGCCCTCGACGAGGGCCGCCAAAATGTATTCCATCTTGGTCGCACGGCGCGGTCGTTGCTCGTTGATTTGTTTCCGCCCGGTCAAAAAGTCCATGCGAAACACGTCGTGGAAACGCACAGTGCCCGTCACTCGGCCGGTCCGGGCCAAGGGGGTGAACTTCATCGTCGAATTATTCAGCCGGGTCAAATAACCGGGGAACGGAAACAGCACCTGCTCCAACGCCGCAGTGACCGGCTGCTCGCGGTTGAAAGGCTCCTCCGCCCCGCAATTGCGGTTGATGAACACGAACTCCGGATTGCGCTGGAAGAGTTCCAACTTGGGGTAGGGGTTGTATTGCTGCCACACGATTTCCTCGGCCGAGAAGTCGATCCCCAATTTCCGCCACAAGACGGTGATGTCGCCTTTCGGTTGCGGTTGGGCGCCGAACATCATCATTTGCATGGGCGGTCGGCGCTCTTCCGA
>JAAZNR010000436.1 GCA_012798155.1 Thermogutta sp.
CCCCCAGACGCCCGTCTTCGCGCCGTATCCACCGCCGGCTTGCAGCGGCGGCTCGAGAAACTTGCGCAGAACGTAAACGTAATGCACAGCGCGGCGGCGCAAGCCGGCGGCTGGGGGAGCAGGGAGCCTTCGCGCTGCGTCCTTGTTGTCGCCGGCCTCCCCGGCGTGCCATAATTGTTGTCGTCGCACCCCCGGCCTCCCATAATGGATGAGTGTCGGATGCACGAGCGGAAGGCGTAGCTTTTTCGGCGCGAGTATGCGTTCCGCGTGCCGCGCAGCAGGGCGAGGTATGCGCGGATGGAACTCTCGGATCGCTTCGAGCAGGCCCTGTCCTGGGCAATGAGCCTCCACGGAGGGCAGAAGCGGAAGCTCACGGGCGTGCCCTACATCGGTCACCTGCTGCGCGTGTGCGGCACCGTGATGGAATACTCGGGCGACGAGGACGAGGTAATCGCGGCCTTGCTGCACGACGCCTTGGAGGATCAAAACCGTCCGGGGCTGGCCGACGAAATCGCGGAACGCTTCGGCAGCGGCGTCCTGCACATCATCAAGCAGTGCAGCGACCGCGAGGAATCGCCGCCGCCCCCTTGGCGGCAGCGAAAAGAGGCCTTTTTGGAACGCTTAAAGACCGCCGACGCCTCCGTCCGGCTGGTCACCGCGGCCGACAAGCTGGACAACGTCCGCAGTCTCACCACATCGTATCGCGTCTGGGGCGATCGCGTCTGGGAGCACTTCCGCGGCGGCAAGGAAGGGACGCTTTGGTACTATCGGGAGGTGGTCCGCGTGCTGTGTCACGCCAGTGAAAACGCCCTGATCCTGGAGCTGGAGTCGGCCGTCCGCGAGTTGGAGTCGCCGGCGGCAGGACCGGCCGCTTGACGAACCGCCGCGATCGCCTTGCGAAAACCCCCGCCCGCGCTGTGCCGGTCCGCACGCGGAACTCACGGGTTGGTAGTCTCCGCCGGGGTGCGTATGATGAGGGATGGCCCGGGCGGATCGGGCGGCGGAGCCGGCCAAGTATCGGGAAGCGAGCTACTCATGCCGAATCGGCTGATTCACGAAAAGAGTCCTTATCTGCGGCAACATGCCCACAATCCCGTCGATTGGTATCCCTGGGGCAAAGAGGCCCTGGCCCGCGCGGCCGGGGAAAACCGGCCGATCTTCCTCTCGATCGGTTATTCGGCCTGCCATTGGTGCCACGTCATGGAGCGGGAGAGCTTCGAGGACGCGGAAATCGCGGCCTATCTCAACGCGCATTTCGTATGCATCAAGGCGGACCGCGAGGAGTTGCCCGCCGTGGATGCCCTGTACATGGAGGCGGTGCAGGTGATCACAGGCCGCGGCGGTTGGCCGCTGTCCGTGTTCTTGACGCCCGATTTGCGACCTTTTTACGGCGGCACGTACTGGCCGGCCCGGTCGCGGGACGGGATGCCGGGCTTCCTGGACGTCCTGCGGGCCGTGGTCGAGGCCTGGGAGAAGCGCCGCGAACAGGCCCTGGAGCAGGCCGAAAAGATGGCCGTCTTGCTGGAGGACCTGTCGCAGTCCATCCCCGCAGCACCGCTCGCCGAGCGTTCCGCCGCGGAGCTTGCCGAGCGGACGTTGCTCCGCGGTTTCGACGCCTCTTACGGCGGTTTTTCGCCGGCCCCCAAGTTCCCCCATCCGTCCGTATTGAGATTCTTGATGCTCCGCGCCAAATGGTGCGGCTCCACCCAGGCCGAGCGGATGGCCGCCGTCACCCTGGACGCCATGGCGGCGGGCGGGATGTACGATCACCTGGGCGGCGGCTTTCACCGCTACTCCACCGATCCCGTCTGGCTGGTCCCGCACTTCGAAAAGATGCTTTACGACAACGCGACTTTGGCGCGGGCATACCTGGACGCCTACCGCCTATTTCGGCGCCCCTTCTACGCCCAAGTCGCCCGCGAAACCCTGGATTACCTGCTCCGCGACATGCGGCACCCCGGCGGCGGATTCTTCGCCTCCGAGGACGCCGACAGCGAAGGCCAGGAGGGCAAGTACTACCTGTGGGAGCCGGCCGAGGTGCTGGAGACGCTGGGACCGGCCTTGGGCGAACGGTTCTGCCGCGCCTATGACGTCAACCCCCCGGGCAATTTCCAAGGCAAAAGTATTCTCAACCGATTGCGGTATCTGGAAGACGGCCGGTTTTCTCCCCCGCCCGACGAGGCGGAATACGATGATGAACTGAACCAGGCCCGGCGGCGATTGCTGGCCGCTCGCAGCCTCCGCCCGCGACCGCGACGCGACGAGAAAATCCTCCTCGGTTGGAATGCCCTCGCGGTCGAGTCGCTCTGTTGGGCCGGAGTC
>JAAZNR010000437.1 GCA_012798155.1 Thermogutta sp.
CCCCACGCCAACATCCTCGTCCGACCCGAACTCCGCTGGGACTGGTATGAACCCGAAGGCACCGTCGCCGCCTTCCCCTACGACTCCGGAGACCGCGACGATCAATTCCTCTTCGGGTGCGATTTCATCCTCAAGTTCTGAGATCGGACCGCCGGCTTCGACCACGAGCCGAAAGAAGATTACGTGGCAAGGAAGTACTCGGTCGCGAGGGCCGGCCCACAGGGCGGCCCTCGCCGGCTTTCTTGAGGGCAGTAGTAGGCGGCGAAACGCTCGCCGCCTACTTGCGGTCCGATCCGCCGTGCGCTAAGATCAATCCCAGACAGGCACACGGAAATCGCCCATGAAACTCATTATCGCCATCATTCAGCCGCACCGTCTGGAGGCCGTCAAGCAAGCATTGGCGGAAGTGGAAGTCTTTCGTTTGACGGTGATGGACGTGCAAGGTTTCGGGCGGGAGCGCGTCCAATCCGAAACGTATCGCTCGCAGGAATTCGCGGTGAACCTTGCACGGAAAGTGCAGATCATGATCGGCGTAAACGACGAATTCGTGGACCGGACCGTGGATGCCATCGTACGGGGCGCCCGCTCCGGGGCCGAGGGCCAAATCGGCGACGGCAAGATATTCATCCTGCCTCTCGAGGATTGCGTCCGCATCCGCACCGGCGAACGCGGCGGCGAAGCCATCTAGCTGCGGCCGCCGGCGTCCTTCGCCGCCGTCCGTGCGATCATCATCTTCTATTGCGTCAAAGACGGTTCGCAGGCGGATTGCCGCGCAGGGTCGATCGTTCGTCCGAGTGCGTCGGCAATCTTACGGCATAATGCCATCAATTCCCCGAATTGCTCGAACGTCAGGGATTGGAAGCCGTCGCTCAGGGCGCGTTCCGGGGTGGGATGGACTTCCACGATCAAACCGTCGGCCCCGGCGGCGACCGCGGCGGCGGCCATTCGTCCCACCAAAACGCTATGGCCCGTCCCGTGGCTGGGATCCACGACGACCGGCAAATGGGTCCGCTCGTGCAGCCATACCACCGTGGCCAGGGAGAGCGTGAACCGCGTGTGAGTTTCGAAGGTCCGGATGCCGCGTTCGCAGAGAATAACGTCGTGGTTACCGGTATTCAGGATGTATTCGGCGGCCAGGAGCAATTCCTCGGCGGAAGCGGCGGGCCCTCTTTTGAGCAGCACGGGCTTGCCCGCCTGACCCGCCTCTTCGAGCAGTCGGTAGTTCTGCATGTTTCGCGCGCCGATTTGCAGCACATCGGCGTAGGCCGCCACGACCTCCACGTCGGCCGGCGTAATCACCTCCGTGACGACGGGCAGCCCCGTCTCGGCCCGGGCGGCGGCTAGTATCTTCAGGCCGTCCTCTTTCAGCCCTTGGAAGGCGTAGGGACTGGTACGGGGTTTGAATGCCCCGCCGCGCAAGGCCGCCGCGCCGGACGCCTTCACCGCCCGCGCCGTGGCCAGGGTTTGCTCCTCGCTCTCCACGGAGCAGGGACCGGCGATCACGCCGATGTGGGAATTGCCCAAGACCAGCGGGCCGACGCGGACCACCGTCCGTTCCGGGCGCACCTCCAGGCTGGCGACTTTGTAGGGGGCCAAGATGGGGATGATCTCCGCCACGCCCGGGCAAGACTCCAGCGATTGCCGGTGCTCGTCCCGCTTGTCCCCAATCGCCGCAATCACAGTCCGCTCCGTCCCCAGGATGACGTGGGGTTTCAGACCGAGTTCGCGCACCCGGTCCACTACCCCCCGAATCTGCTCATCCGTCGCGCCGTTCTTCATAACGACAATCATGACCGCATCCTCCACATGGAACCGTGCTTTCAAAAGGCTGAACGTCCGCGGTAACCGCTACCCGCTGCGAAGTCTTCGCAAAACAAAAAAGCCCCGGCAATCGGTCGCGATTGCCAGGGCTTTCAAGGTCTCGATCTGTTTTACGTTATTCTACAGACCGCCTCCGGCCCCGCAATCGCGGGGGCGATAAAACCCGAAATAGGCGGCCCAAAGACCCAACATGAATACCACTCTCGCTTGGCACCCCTAGACAGCGGTCCGTCCGCCGAACCGCATACCTTTACTATCGAAAATATAAACCGACTGCGTCAGAAAATCAATCCCGGCGACCAGAAAAATTTTGCCCCTTGGGAGATTTCCGTTCGGTCAAGAGTCTTCCTGCACCAGACCCAAACGCCGCAGTTTATCCAGACACTCCTCTCGCTCGCGACACCTCTCCAGCCCCACCCAGCTAG
Organism: Thermogutta sp.; assembly: GCA_012798155.1. GTDB lineage: Bacteria > Planctomycetota > Planctomycetia > Pirellulales > Thermoguttaceae > Thermogutta. The sequence continues at coordinate 2,247 of JAAZNR010000437.1, forward strand.
GATCTTGCGCCGCCGCGAACGACGTCAAGTCCGCCGGCAGCCGACCTCGTGCGAGCAATCTTCGGATCACCTCGACATCCAGCCGCGTGAGCAGCAAGGACCGCAAGCGATAGTCCTGGAACGCCTCCCATGTCATCGGGAACAGGGGGGCCACAATCTCTTCGCCCATGATCCGCGCGTATTGGCGAATTTCCCACTGAGCACTGGAATCCAAACGCAACTCCAAGAAGTGCAACAAGTTGTGCAAATCGATCTTCCAATAGGCCTCCGTGTACGTCGAGAGCGGGAGGTCCTTGCGGGCCTGTTCCCGGGCGACTCCCAGCGACAGCC
>JAAZNR010000438.1 GCA_012798155.1 Thermogutta sp.
CCGCCTTGGCCTCCGCGCTGGGCAGAGGGATTCGAATCCCCTGGCGGCCGGTTCGGAAGGATCGGCGATTCACGCGACATCGCAAGACCGACAAAAAGGACGAGCTATCCGAAGCGACAGTGAAATGACACCCCAAATCCGATTTTGGACCAACCGTCCTGGGACGCCGTGACCCCCCTTCTGATCGCGGGGAATCGCGGAACCTGCCGCGCAGTCCAGGGCGAAAGGCGGCGTAGATTTCCCTTTTCCAGCCACCCTCATCCTCCCTGCGAGTTTAGCACACGCCGGGGAAGTCCACAACGCAATTCCGCGGCGCAGGCCCCTCGAACGTTTGCACCCCGCATTTCCAACGTTTACACCCCGCATTCCGCAATCTCGCACGATGGGCGTCGATCCGAGTTAACCGCCTTGGATACACCGTTTAGAGGGGTACCATACCACTCTCCTTGCGCATCTTGGCCCATCTTGAGCGAAAAACCCCTGGCAAAAGTAGTTCGGCTTGATACAATTGCGACGATTTCGGTATGCTTGCCGTTCGATTTTGGATGTTTGGCCCCTGCGGCAACGATTTCCCGCGGCAATCATGGGGATGGGGGACCCCGGTTCATCGAAGGGCGTTTTGATCGAGCGACGCAGGCCTACATCGAGCGACGCGGGCCTACCATATCCTGTAATCGAGCGACGCAGGCCTACAATAGCGTGTAGTTGAGCAAACCAGGCCCACATAGCGTATAAATTGACTGAGGGGATACACGCGACGGGCGGCAAGCATGCGGCCTGCTTGTCCCAACAAGCCGCGTGTCCTAGGTTATTGCGCAGATCGACATCGGACTCGGAGCCGGCCGCCGAGATGGCCGCAAATCTCCTTACCGGCATACCATCAATCGAGGTTTTCGTGAATGGACGGCCGAACGATATTCATTGAACGCGGTCCCAATGGGACCATCCTGGTTCGCGTGCCTTCGCGATCCGTCGGCGGCTACCAACCGCCCGATGCGGTCTTCACATTCCGCTGCGGCGATCCGCAATTCGAATACTGGATGATGCAGCTCGGCCACCAGGAATCGCAGGCACGAGCCAATACGGTCGCTTCGCCCTCCTGAATCTTCGGCCGGTCTCCCTTCCCCCGCCCCACGCCGCAAACCTCGCCCGCCTTCCGAATAATCCGCACGGCCGGAATACGTCATGCGCCGGCCCCGCGCCGGTTCGGATTGGCAGGCGTTTTCGCTTGACTTGCGATAGGGATACCCCAGGCTTCAGTAGCGGTTACGGCGTCGCGTCGTACGCGGCGGCAACCGCCTTCGGCTTTCTCACCCCCGTGTTTCAGGGCAGGAGCGTCCCGGCTGTGGACGCCCTGCCCGCCTTCCTCGCGCCCGATGCCTCCCCTTATCGCGCTCCGTCCTCCGGCGTTTGGGCCGATCACGATCCGTCGCCCGAGGCATGGGACCCCAGATGCCGCTGCAAAAAGCGGAATGTCCCCACGCCGTGGATCATGTGCGGTCCGGGAAACCATTCGATTTCCGTTCTTTCGGGAATCCCCAATTGGACATACAGGAGGCGGACCTTGGCGTATTCATAGGCCACGGCCTCGTCGCTGGACACGCCGTCGAAATGGCCCCGTTCCACCATGAACGGTCGCGGCGCGATGAGGGCTGCCATCTCCGCGTAGTTGAACGTCTCCCCCAAGTCGAATTCGAAGATTTCGTACTCCCCCGTCCAAACATAGCTGTAGCGGCTGCTCGTGGAGGCATTC
>JAAZNR010000439.1 GCA_012798155.1 Thermogutta sp.
TCGCGGGAGAGGAAGACGTCGCACCGGACCGGGTGATCGATTTGACGGCCCGGCTCGCGAAAGACGGGACGCTGTCTTGGGAGGTTCCGCAAGGGACATGGGAGATTCTGCGGTTCGGCTATACCATCAGCGATCGAGCCTACGTCTCCACGTGCAGCCAAGGCTGGGAGGGATACGCCCTGGACGTGCTCGACGCGGGTGCCTTTCAGCGTTACTGGGATGCCGTCGTGGAGCCGCTGCTGGCCGACGCGGGGCCTTTGGCGGGAAGGACGCTCAAGTACTTGCATACCGATAGCTGGGAAATCGAGCCGCTCAACTGGACGCCGACCCTGCCCGCGGAGTTCGAGCGGCGGCGCGGTTACGCACTGACCCCCTGGATGCCCGTCCTGGCAGGACGCATCGTCGGCGATCGGCGGTCGAGCAATCAATTCCTCTACGATTTCCGCAAGACGTTGGGCGACCTTGCGATCGACCATCATTATCGCCCCTTTCGCGACCGTGCCCATCAGCATGGCTTGGAGATTCATCCCGAATCCGGCGGCCCGCACGCCGTCCCCATCGACGCCCAGCGCTGCTTGGGCTTCAACGACGTGCCGATGTCCGAGTTTTGGGCCTGGTCCTGGCGTCATCGCGTCGGCGACGCCAACCGCTTTTTCGTCAAGCAGCCGGCGTCCGCGGCCCACACCTACGGCCGGCGATTGGTTGCGGCGGAAGGCTTTACCACGATCGGCCCGCACTGGCAGGAGACGCTATGGGATAACCTCAAGCCCTCCTTTGACAAGGCCTGTTGCGAAGGATTCAACCTGCTCTTTTGGCACGCCTTCGTTTGTTCGCCGCAAGAGTACGGCCTGCCGGGTCTGCAATACTTCGCCGGAACGCACCTCAATCCGAACGTCACGTGGTGGTCCAAATCGCGGCCCTTTTTCGACTATATCAACCGCTGCCAATTCATGTTGCAGCAGGGGCTTTTCGTCGCCGACGCCTGCTACTACTACGGCGATCACGTTCCCAACTTTGCCCAGCACAAACGCACCGACCCCGCCCGAGTCTTGCCCGGCTACGATTACGACGTCATCACGGCGGAGGCCTTGTTGACGCGGGCCAAGGCCGATTCCGGCCGCATCGTGCTGCCGGACGGCATGAGCTATCGCGTCCTCGTCCTGCCGTCGCACGGCGTAATCTCGCTGCCCGCGCTGCGCAAGGCCGCCCAATTGGCGGAGGCCGGCGCCCTGATCATCGGGCCCCGGCCCCAAGCCTCGCCCAGTCTCAGCGACGACGAGGCGGAACACCGGCGGCTGGTCTCGGAACTTTGGGATAACGACCGCGTGATGGCCGACAAGACGGCCCGGGACGTGCTTCAGGCCGCCGGAGTGCCGCCCGATTGCGAGTTCCTCGACGCCGGCGACGCCGCCGATCTAGACTACATCCACCGCCGGATGGACGAGACCGACATCTACTTCGTCGCTAATCGCGGCACCGCAGAGGAACATATTACGGCGATATTCCGAGTATCGGGAAAGGCTCCCGAGTTATGGGACCCCGTGACCGGCCGGCGCTCTTTTGCCCGCCTCTATTCGGAAAAGGACGGCCGAACCGCGGTGCCGCTGGACCTGCCGCCGTGCGGGTCCTCATTCGTGGTATTCCGGGAAGCGGCCGCCGCGCACCCGGCCGCGACCGACTCTCAGCCCCCGGCACGCCAGGCCCTGCGCGAGATCGCCGGTCCCTGGAGCGTTACCTTCGACCCTCGCTGGGGCGGCCCTGGAACCGTGGCCTTTGAAGAATTGCAAAGCTGGACGGAACGCCCCGAGCCGGGAATCCGCTTTTACTCCGGCACCGCCGTCTATGAGAACGATTGCGAGCTTTCCCAGGACGATCTTGCCGCGAATCATGGGCGTCTATCGCTCGATTTAGGCTCCGTGCGGGAGTTGGCTGAGGTCTTCGTCAACGACCGTTCCTGCGGAATCGTTTGGGCGCCGCCCTTCCGCGTCGATATTTCCCAGGCCGTCCGTCCGGGCAAGAACCGTTTGCGAATCGAGGTCGTAAATTTCTGGCCGAACCGAATCATCGGCGACGCCGCCCTGCCCGCGGACGAACGCCTGACGCGGACCAATATCCGCAAGCTCACGGCCGATACCGCTCTGATGCCGTCGGGGCTTTTCGGTCCGGTACGGCTTGGCCGGACGGACTGAACCGCCGTTCTTCCCTGCGGCGGACGAGACTTTGACAATGACAACGTCATTATCGATAGTCTCGCTACTCGCGCTGACCGTGCTCGAATTCGGCTGCGCAAGTCGGCAAGGCGAGCCTTCCCGTGTTTTGCTGTTCGCGGGAGCGGCGTCCAAACCCGTCGCCGAGGAGGCCGCGCAACTCTACCGGCGGCAAACCGGCCTCAAGGTCGAGTTGGTCTTCGGCGGTTCCGGCTACGTCCTTTCTCACAACAAACTGATGCGCGACGGCGACGCTTACTTCCACGGGTCCTCCGACTATTTGGAGCTTCCAAACGCAACGGCTTGGTATTCACCGATAGTGAAAGGATTGTAATGTAGACACTCCTTTAGAACTCACCGCGCATCAGTATGCTAGGCTCTGTCTGAAAACGGTTCTTGCAGGGTTGGCAGCGCGGCTTATCATGATATGGAACGTGAGCTATGGGCCGGCCAATCTCTCGACGGAACTGGGTGAGCCAGTTCTTAGCGTGATTCACGAACCTGTACCGAACAGAACAGTTTCCCAAAACGGCGAGAGCGTCCGAGTCGAGGAGATATGCCGCCTAGCTAACCGACGGTGGGTTGCGTTGGAAGGTCATTGGAATCTATGGATTTACGACGCCTATTGGCGCATTATCCGCTCTGGTGTTTGCCTGGCATCCACGAGTTCGCCGAGCCGGAGAATGAGACCGGCTCTTCAATACCTGGAAGGTCAACGACTCATAGCGGCCATTGTCAACTTGGAGACCGGCGCAAGTCGATTTGAGTTCGACCTTGATACAGTTCTTGACGTGAGA
>JAAZNR010000440.1 GCA_012798155.1 Thermogutta sp.
ACGTTTCGCCGTACGGAATCGGCTTGAATCGCGTTTGGGCGATTAGCTCAGTCGGTTAGAGCGCCACGCTTACAACGTGGATGTCGGCGGTTCGAGTCCGTCATCGCCCATTGGGGAGACGAGCCGGCGGCGAGGGGTTGCGCGACGGGTCGCTGATCCCATCGCCCCCGAGCAGCCGTTCGATGAGCGAGCAGTCGTTAGAAGAGGCGTTCCAGAATGTCGGGCGAGGCGCCGCGCGCCTCTAGGAGAGTCGCCTTCCCGTCCACGGCGCGACCGTTTTGCAGACGCAGGCGGTCCATGGATACGCGAATGACCGCCGGCGGATCGTTTTCCGGCCGCTCGCTTCTCGGCCGCCGGTCGGGCACGCCTGAATCCGGGCCCCAGGCGCAGCGCAACTCCCCCGAGACGATGGTTTCGTCCAAGAGGGGGTCGGGCCCGAACGGTGTGCCCGCGGGCGAATCTTGCGTCCCGCGGACGAGAATCCTCCCCTTGAAATCGGCTTGTGCGTCGAGTTCCACTCGCGGATTGCGGCCGAGGACGGCGCGGCACAATTCCAGCGGCAAGTAGCGGCCGCCGGTATCGAGCATCGCCGTGCGTTCCAGCCCGCCGATAGTCCCGCCGATATTCCCGCGGCGGACCCCGATCTGAAGCGAGATCGGAGGCAGACGGGAATCATCCTCGGCGGCACGCCAAGTCGCCCGAAATACGGGCAACCCATCTTGGACGGCCGTCCAACCCAGGAACGACGCGCCGCGCCAAAGGACCTCGTCCCGCCGGGACACGACGATACGATCGGCGGAGATCCGCCAGGACGCGGCCGGGTCGTGTCGCGGCAACGTCAACTCGGCCGCCAGGCGATCGGCCCAAGCTCGAATCGCGAGGGTACTCAGAAGGACGGTTTCGGTTCGCACACTCCATTCGTGGGACGCTGCGTGCCTGACGACCAAGGATTCGCAGTCGGCTTGGATGTCGTCGCGGAGGGGGTCGCGGAACGTTATCCGCGGCAAGCGAACGGTGCGCGGCAGCGGGTGTTCGAGAGCCGGGAATTCGGCGTGCATGCCGGTCGCGGAGGTCAGCCGCATCCGCCAGCCGTCTTGATACGACGGGCGGAGACGGCCCAGGAGGACGGCGAGGATCGCGAGGCCGGGCAGCAACCAGGCGGCAAGGAGTCCGCCCAGAAACAGCAAGCGTTTGGTTCCTTCGTGCATGAGCCGCCTCCGTGCGCTCATGAAGTGTTTCTCGGCCGCAACCCGACGACGTTGGGGGCCGGTGCCTGCGAATTATCGGTTTCGAGCCATTTCCTCGAACAGATCGATGCGACGGCGGATCTCTTCGATGTTGTCTTGTCCGAACTTTTCCACCAGGGCGGCGGCGATTTCGAAGGCCACGACGTTTTCCACGATCACGGCGGCGGCCGAGACGGCGCAGACGTCGCTGCGTTCGTAGGCCGCGGCCTGCGGTTGCTTGGTGGGCAGATGGACCGACTCCAAGGGCTTGGCCAGGGTGCTGATCGGCTTCATCGCCGCGCGGATCAGGATGGGTTGGGCGTTGGTCATGCCGGCCTCGATGCCGCCCGCCCGGTTGGTCGGACGAACGAATCCCAGACAGCGCTCGCCGGCCCGGCTCGGATCGTAGGCGATGGGATCGTGGGTTTGGGAGCCGAACCTCCGGGCGGCCTGGAAGCCGAGGCCGATTTCCACGCCTTTGATCGCTTGCACGGCCATCACGGCCTGCGCCAAGCGGCCGTCGAGTTTGCGGTCCCATTGGGCGTGGGTCCCCAGCCCGAAGGGCACGTTTTCGACGCGGACCTCGACCACGCCGCCCAAGGTGTCGCCTTCTTTGCGGCAGTCGTCGATGAGTTGCAGGGCCTCGGGGTCCTTGTCGGGGCGAAGGCTAAAAAGGGGCGACTGATCGCGGAGGGCGCGAAGTTCATCGAGGCGGCCTTGCCTGGGCGGCAAATCGATCGGTCCCAATGCGACCACGTAGCCGAGGAGGTCGATGCCGACGGCGGCGAGCAATTGCCGGGCCAAGGCCCCGGCCGCCACCCGGCCGACCGTCTCGCGGGCACTGGCCCGCTCCAGGATGGCTCGAATCGACGTGAGGTACTTGATGGAGCCGCTCAAATCGCCGTGCCCCGGTCGGGGGCGATCGAGGTCCTCCATCTTCTCGATCTTGTAATCGTTGTTTTTGATCCAGAGGGCGATCGGACTGCCCAGGGTCATCCCGCGCCATGTGCCGGAGAGGATTTCCACGCGGTCTTGTTCCAATCGCTGCCGCCCGCCGCGACCGTAGCCGCCCTGCCGCCGCTCCAGCTCCCGGTCGATGACGCCGGTATCGACGGCGATCCCGCAGGGAAAACCGTCGATCACCGCGAGGATGCCTTTTCCATGAGACTCGCCGGCCGTCCAGTATCGAAGCATGCGTTGGTCCGAATCTTGTGTGGCGATGCAGAACGAGGGCCACCGGGGGCGGATGATCCGCACACCATAGCGGTGAGTCGCGCGGAGCGTGCCACCGCCTCCTCCGCCGTCATCGGCGGCGGCCAGAAAAAGCCTCGGACCGTCTCGCCCGCTTTCCCGAAACTACTTGCCGATCATGGTGAAGCGGTTTCGCACTCCAAGGAGTACGATCAGCCGGCAACCCCCAATTGCCTATTTTATTGAATCTCCCGAAAACGGCACAGACCGATTCAGGGCGGGCCGTCGGCGTTTCCTGTAGACCAGCGGGGACGGTTAGTCCATCGGGGACGGTGCCGAGCGGCTGCCACCCGTGCGATCGGTCACGGACGACCCGAGCAGGCAGGGTTCCACGCAGCCAAATCCGTCCGTGCCACCGCTTGGGCGGTAAGTTGCCATTTGCGGGAAAACCTGGCGTTGCCGCGGCTGGAAAGGGGCGAACAATCACCCACGAGATAGGCGCAATCGGCATTACTCGGGTCGAAACCGCGTGCCCGTCAGTCGCTCGTAGGCCTCGACGTACTTGGCCTGGGTTTTGCTTACGATGTCGTCAGGCAGCTCAGGCGGCGGGCTATTCTTGTCCCAACCCACGTGTTCCAGCCAATCGCGAACGAACTGCTTGTCGAATGACATTTGCGGCCGTCCGGGGTCGTACTGTTCGACCGGCCAGAAGCGGGAGCT
>JAAZNR010000049.1 GCA_012798155.1 Thermogutta sp.
CGTCGCAACCGCATCAACCCCCGCGTGATCAAACGCAAGATGTCCAAATGGCTGAAGAAGCGTCCCGAGCACCGCCATCCAGCACCCCTGACGAAAACCTTTGGCGAATCAGTAGTTATGATTACTTAAACGGTATTGGGGTTAGCCCCCGAGCTGCCGGATTAACCAAGGAATGCGCCTGTGAAATATCTGGAAGAATATCGTAACGCGGAGGCCGTGCGCGCCACGGCGGACAGGTTGCGCGGGCTGGTCCGGCAACCGTGGACGCTGATGGAGATTTGCGGCGGTCAAACGCACTCCATTCTTCGCTACGGCTTGGATCGGCTGCTGCCGGCGGAATTGACGCTGATCCACGGGCCGGGCTGCCCGGTCTGCGTCACGCCCGTCGAAATCATCGACAAGGCCCTCGCCATCGCCGCCCGTCCCGGCGTGATCTTCTGTTCCTTCGGCGATATGCTCCGCGTGCCGGGGAGCGGCAAGAGCCTGCTGGAGGTGAAAGCCGAGGGCGGCGACGTGCGGATCGTCTATTCGCCGCTGGACGCGGTGGCCTTGGCGTCTCGCAATCCCGACCGGCAGGTCGTCTTTTTCGCGGTGGGCTTCGAGACCACGGCGCCGGCCAATGCCATGGCCGTCTCTCAGGCCGCCCGATTGGGCCTCGCCAATTTTTCGATTCTTTCCGCCCACGTTGTGGTGCCGCCCGCCATCGAGGCCATTCTCAGCTCGCCGAACTGCCGCGTGCAAGGCTTCCTGGCCGCCGGCCACGTTTGCACGGTGATGGGCATCGAGGAATACTTTCCCCTGGCGGAACGCTTTCGCGTCCCGATCGTGGTCACCGGATTCGAACCGCTGGATATCCTCTGGGGCATCGAACAATGCGTCGAGCAGTTGCAGTCCGCGCGGGCGGAGGTCCGAATCCAGTATTCCCGCGCCGTCCAACCGCGGGGAAATATCACGGCCCAAGAGCAAATGCGGCGGGTGTTTCGGGTCGTGGATCGGGCCTGGCGGGGGATCGGCGTCATTCCGCAAAGCGGCCTGGCGCTGCGGGAAGAGTTCGCCGCCTACGACGCCGAGCAACGGTTCGACGTCCAGGCGACGGGGCAAGGGGAGTCGCCGGAATGCATCGCGGGCGAGGTCTTGCAGGGCCTCAAGCGCCCCACGGAGTGCCCCGCCTTCGGCCGCCTCTGCACGCCGGAGCATCCGCTCGGGGCGCCCATGGTCTCATCCGAGGGCGCGTGCGCCGCCTATTACCGCTATCGCCGATCGGAGGCAGGGCGCGGCCCTCGCCAAACGTGAATCGTAGGCGTTCACGTCCCGGGAAGCGATGCGAAGGCCGGCGTCTGGGGGCTGCGCTCCGCTACGACCCCAGCCACCCGACTCTTCTCTCAGCCACCCAGCTTTTCTCCCCGGCTACCCGAGTCTTCGCCCGGCCACTCGGCGCGCTGGAGGGCCGTGCTCTGTCGCGGCCGAGTGACGGGCGTCTGGGGGCTGCGCTCCGCTCCGACCCCAGCCACCCGGCCCGTATCGCCGGTAGTCGGACGGCGGTTCGCACCCCTTTAGAAAGCGTGAATCGAGGGCGGTTCGGTCAGCCCCGCAGCGGCTCGGTTACCGGTCCGAAATGGGCGCCCCACCTCTCGGCCAAGGTCTTGCCCTCGGCCAAGAGGGCCGCCGTCTCTTGCTCGGACAGCGGAGCGTCCTCATAGAAATAGGCGATGTCCTGCCGGAGTTGCTCGACGGTATTGATGCCGAGGTTGACACTGCACACGCCGGGCAGGCTGAGTGCGTATCGTATCGCCGGTCCCACCTTGTCGCCGACCAACATCCCGGTGGAGCGCGGATTGGCATAGCTGCCCTTGGCTGGATCGGCCCCGCCCAGCACCTTCATCGCGATGATGCCCGCGTTGTGCCTTTGGGCGACGGGCAAGACCTGCTCCTCGAAGTTATAGGTGTGGCGATCGACGTAGTTCACGGCGGCCAGCAGGACGTCCA
>JAAZNR010000441.1 GCA_012798155.1 Thermogutta sp.
ACTGGCGTGCAACTCGGCGGTGCGACAGGCGAAGGACGAGGGCGATCGGCCGATCTGGGAGACCCGGCTGCTCCCCATGCTCCCCGGCCTGGCCCGGCAATCAGCCAAACAGGCCGCCGACCGCCTGCGTGACGCCTGGGAGCAATCCGCCGTCGATGACGGCCGCGGCAGTGCCTCCCTGCTGATCATCCGCCGGGCAGGTCGCAATACGGCGACGAAATAGTCCGCATAGTCCCCGCCGGCTCCCCGGTCACGGGTCGAATTCACCATACCATTCTCCGGCAAGATACGCGCGTAACCCCGCCGGCCATCCGGGCTCCTCGGCGGCCCGCAAGGCTCGCCGGCGATTCCCTCGGCCGGGCCGGACCTTAGCCCCTTCCTCCCGATTCTCGCGCGGCAACCACCTCGCCAACTCCTCCTTCACGTCGCGATACTCCGGCCGATCCGCCACGTTCGTCCATTCCATGGGATCGTTTTCGTGGTCGTAAAGCTCCTCGCTGCCGTCGGCGTAACGAATATAGCGCCAACGCTCCGAACGGACCGCGTGATTCATGTAACCGTGGGTCGTGATCACGGGACGGTTCCACTCGGCGGCCGGATCGCGCAACAGCCGCGCGATGCTATCGCCCTCCACATGCGGCGGAATGGGCAGCTCCGCCAGCTCGCATAACGTGGGGTAGATGTCCATCAGGCTGACGGTCCGCTCGCAAACGCCCCCGGGTCGAGTGACGCCGGGGACTTTGAGCACGAGCGGCACCCGCGTAGCCTCTTCCCACAGCGTGAACTTCCGCCAATGCAGCTTTTCGCCCAAATGCCAGCCGTGATCGCCCCACAAGACGACGATCGTGTTTTGGGCATGAGGGCTGCCGCGAAAGGCATCGAGAAGCCGCCCCACCTGACCGTCCACGAACTCGATGCTCGCCAAATATCCCTGCACCGCCCTCTCCCAATTGTTCGTCGCCAAGACCTTGGCATGATCGCCCTTCGGATTGGCGATGCGGACGCCCGGCGGCGGGACGTCGGCCAGATCGTCCGCCTTGACTTGCGGCAGGACGACGCCGTCGAGGGGAAAATCCTGGAAGTACTTTCGCGGAACGTACCACGGCAAGTGCGGGCGGATGTAACCGACCGCCAAAAAGAACGGCCGATCGTGCTTTTGCTTGAAGAACTCCGCGGCCCAATCGGTGAGCTTGGCGTCCCCCATGGCCGGGTCGTCCACCTCCAACGGCCCCCAATCGAAATGGGCGGCGTTGGGAATCCCGTTCAGCGGCGGGTTCGGCGGCGAAGGATCCCCCGGCCGCGACCAATATACCTCCCACGACTTCGAATCATTGAAGGCGTTGTGAAACAGCTTCCCCCCGCCATAGACCTTGTAGCCGTGCGCCATGAAGTGCTGGAAAAGCGTGATCGTGTCGGGCATCTGGGGACGCCACGGATTGTCGTTGTGATACACGCCCGAGGTGGACGGCCGCACCCCGCACAACATGGCGGCCCGCGACGGATTGCACGCCGGGGCCGCGCAGTACGCCCGCGTGAATACCAGGCTCTCCTTGGCCAGGGCGTCGAGGTTCGGGGTCCTGCTCTGCGGATGCCCGCCTAAAAAACCCGTCCAGTCATTCAGGTCGTCGATGGCGATGAAAAGGATATTGAACCGTGCGGAGGAGGCGGCAGACAGGGCGGTTCCATCCTCCGCCCATGCCGCCGAGGTCATCCCGCCCAATAACACGAGCCAAACCCCAAGTACCGCCGGGCCGTACCGGTGCCGGTCGAAGAAAGATCGACTCATGACCGCGCCTCCCCTGCAAACGGGAATCGTTCGCCCTTCCTGCTCGTCTCGCGCAAGACATGTCACCACAGGATCATCGGGCCGCCGCCGATTGTAAGTTGCCTCCCGCGCGGCGGTCAATCAAGCGAAACAACGGCGGCGTATCTCTCGCCCCGTCCGCCGTCGCGAAGTGTTGCACCGCAACCGCCGCGCGGCCTCTACCGCCGGCCGGGCTGGTCCGTCCTCAGTTGTCGGCGTCGGCCTCGTCCTTCACGCGGCGGATGATATCGCGCACGCCCTGCGGGTTTGAGATGCCGGCGAACTCGACCTCGACACCGGCGTGTCCCGCTGATCCGATTGAGACGCTCCCGAGGCCCAGCAGTCTTTGTAAGACGCCCTGTTTCAAGTCGATGAATCGGATGTCGCGCGTTCCTACTTCCGATACTCGGCGGGAAATGATGCCGCTCTCCGACATTACACGTGTGGTCGTCACGGTGTAGACCCGACTATTTCTGTCAAGGATCAAGATAATGATGGTGAGCAACGGGATAATGATGAAGAGGAGTATCTCGACACTGCCTAATCCGAACGGCGTAAACGATAACCCCACGCCCATAGTCAATGCTAGCGCACCCAAGATGAATCGCCCAAGGTAGGACAAATATGACGGATACCCCTTCCATACCTCCTTCTCGACAAGAGCGCCGGTCTTCTTGGGTCTCGGTTTGTCGCGACCATCCAGAAACTCCCCGCAGTGCTTACACTTGAT